>DMJJ01000438.1 GCA_003452185.1 Verrucomicrobiales bacterium
CCGAGCCCGTAGACCACGCGCGCCAGGCGGACATGCACCACGGCCCCCGCGCACATGGGACAGGGTTCCTTGGTGACATACAGGGTGCACCCCGTGAGCCGCCAGTCGCCCACCACTTCCTGCGCCTGGGTCAGGGCCAGCATCTCGGCGTGTGCGGTCGCGTCCTTGAGCAGCTCCACCTGATTGTGTGCCCGGGCGATGATCCGGCCGCCGCGGACCACCACCGCCCCCACCGGAACCTCCTCCGCCTCGTAGGCCCGCGCGGCCTGGCGAAGCGCCTCCCCCATGAAATAGAGGTCGCTCTGAAGGTCGATGATTGGTTCGTCAGCCATGTTGGCGGGCAAGGATGCCGGAAGCGGGTCGCCTCCGCACCTCCGAACTCACGGGATGGATTCCTCCACCTCCCACCGAAAACCGCCCGAGGCATCGCAGTGACAGTGGGCCGCAAAAAAGCCTCCCCGGTGCCGCCAGAACAGGGGCCAAAGCTGCTCCCGATCGGTCACCGGAAGCCGAAGCCCCCCCAACTCGGCCCGGCTGAACAGCCCGAACCGTCCCTCCCGGTGGGCGGGTGGCAGGGAGGGGATCCGGCTCCGGACTTCGAATAGGAACATCAGCCAATGAGCCTGCCCTGCGTACCCCCGTTCGCTCACGATCCCGGCCAGATGGAGGTCCGCGGGGCGGAGCCGCATCCCCACCTCCTCGGCCGACTCCCGGCAAGCGCAGGCATAGGGCGACTCCCCCCCCGAGGTGTCGAGCTTCCCACCGGGCGGGGACCAGAGCCCGAGGTTGGGTTCCTGGGCGCGCTCCAACAGCAGCACGCGATCCTGCGCGTCAAAGATGTAGAGCAGCGTGGAGATCTTGTGCGGGAGACTCACTCCTTCCCCTTCCCCGCCCCCTTGCCGAAGCAGTACAGGGCGGAGGGGCTCCGCACAAACGCCTCCCCATGAGCGACGGCCACCGAGGATCGGATCGGCTCCTCTCCGAGCTCCGTTCGGGAGAGAATCTTGAACTCATCCCCGGCGCCGAGCACGAGGAGGCTTCCCCGCTCGCTCACGAGGTAGATCCGGCCGTCGGCCCCCGTGGGGGAGGACCAGACGTTGTCAGTCACCCCGAGGCTCCCCGACCAGAGCCGTTGGCCGGTGGCCGGGTCGAAGCACCCGAGAGTCTTTTTCGCCCCGTCCACCACGAACAGCCGACCGCGGTACACCAGCGGACTGCTCCAGTCGGTGTGCCCCTCGCGGTTCGCCCAGGCCAGATGGGACTCGGTCACGGTGCCGTTGCCCCCCTCGCGGAAAGCCGCCATCGGCTGCCCCTTCGGCCCGCTGGCGAAGATCAGCCCCCCCACGGCCACGGGGGAAGCCACGATCCGGTACCAATCGTCCCGGGTGGAATAGAGACGCGCCCTCCAAAACTCCCGGCCGGACTTGAGGTCATGTCCGCTGACATGATCCCCCCCGACGACGATAAGCTCCCGCCGCCCCTTCCCCTCATGGGGAAAGGGCGTGGTGTAGGATTCCTGCGATTCCTTGGTCGAGTCGGTCTGGCGCACCTGCCGCCACAGATCCTTGCCGGTGGCGGGATCGATGCAGAGAAGATAGGACTCCCGCTCCGGGGCGTCGCCCAGCGCGTGCCCGTAGTCAGCGGGGCGGGGATTTCGCTGCAACACCTGCACGTAGAGCCGGCCGTCGTACAGGACGGGGCTGGATCCGTAGATCCACATGATTGCAAACTTCCCGTAGTCCTTCCCGAGGTTCCGCGACCAAAGACTCTTCCCATCCTTGTCAAACGCCGCCAGGTCGCCTGTCCCGTAGAGGGCAAAGACCCGCGACCCGTCGGTCACCGGCGAGGGTGAGGCCATGTTGTTGCGGCCCGAGGTGGCAGCTCCCACCCCGATGGTCTGGGACCACCGGGTCGAGCCATCCTTCCTGTTCAGGCAGAGGAGCAGGAGGTTTTTCTGCCCGTCCAGGCTCGCCACATAGACCCGGTCCCCCGAGATGATCGGGGTGCTGCTGCTCGGCCCGGGAAGGGCCGCTTTCCAGCGAAGGTTGGCCTTGGGGTCGAGAGTCTCAGGGAGGCCGGTCTCCGGGGAGGAACCGTTGAAGGCAGGGCCGCGCCACTGGGGCCACTCGGCCGCGGCAAGGGCCATCGCAGCCCCGCAGAGCAGGACCAGCGCGAGGGGGAAAACGGCACGACGAAGGGATCCAAACAATGGGAAAGGCCGGTGCATGATGGATTGGCTGAGAGTTGAAACGCGATTAAACCGGCCCTTTGACGAAACACAAGCGGGTTTGTTCAGCCCCGCCCGGCGGGTGAGAAACGGGCTGGCCAACCGAGGGTCGCGGGGGTATGCAGGGAGCCATGAAGCTCAACCTCGCCCTGTTGCTCCTGACCGCCACTCTCGCCATAGCCCCCCATTCCGCCACGGCGGCTGATGCCGCGAAGCCGAAGAAGATCATGGTGGAGGAGTTCGACACCCTGCGGGCCAAGCCGCAGCATGTCGTGCTGGATGTCCGCACCCCCGAGGAGTTCAAGGCGGGACACGTCCCCGGGGCCACCAACGTGAGCGTCGGTGACGCCGATTTCGCCAAAAAGATTGCCACCCTCGACAAGTCGAAGACCTACCTCGTCCACTGCGCCAAGGGGCACCGAAGCGCCCTCGCGACCGATCAGCTGACGAAGGCCGGCTTCAAGAGCGTCATCGACTTCACGGGCGGGTTTGAAGCCTGGAAGAAAGCCGGCAAGCCGGTTGAGAAGGAGTAGTCCCTGGCTCGACGGAGCCGCCGTTATCAGCCCTCTCCCGCACTGCCTGTCCCGCCCCGCCCCGCCGCGCCGGAAGGGGGGGTAAATCGGGAGAGCCTCACTTCGGCAACACGACCTCAACCTTCACCTTGCGGGGAGGGAAGCAGGTCGCCCCGCGGCAGGCCTGGTAGGTGAGGAGGCCTTGCAGCGTCAGCGGGAGCTTCGCGTCAGCGGCTAGCTTCAATGGAACCAGGATCTCAAACGACTCCTCGTAGACCTTGAGGGGTGTCGGGAGCCCGGGGATTGGAAACTCCTTCCCCGCGGGATACTTCGTCGGGGAACTCACGACCCCTGACAACGGTTCCATCCGGAGGGTTGCCGGGATGTAGGCCGGCTCGGAAGGCGGGTTGGCCTGAACGTGATACCCCTTCTCGATCGTGAACTGCACCACGGCCGTGATTTCGGCTCCTGGCTTCACCTCCCCCTTCAGGGCGACCTTGCCCAGGGTGACCGCCTCGCCTGGTTTCTTGGAGGCCCCGACCGCGGCCGGCGGGGTCTGCCCCGGGGCGACGGCGGCACACAAACACATCGCCGCCGTGATCCACACGGCGGCGACCCGGAGAGGCTGATTCAGGATGGCCATGACCAATTGTCTGACGCCGCACGGGGCGGCGGTAATCATTCCACCCGGGGGGGCAAACGCCTCCCCGGCTTCAATTACATGTGGGCGATGAGGTTATCGCCGAACTCGGAACACTTGATTTCCGTCGCCCCCTCCATCTGACGGGCGAAGTCGTAGGTGACCCGCTTGCTCGCGACGGCACCGTTGAGCCCCTTGAGGATCAGGTCGGCCGCCTCCGTCCATTCGAGGTGACGCAGCATCATCTCGCCGCTCAGCACGACGGAGCCGGGGTTCACCACGTCCTTGCCGGCGTACTTCGGGGCCGTGCCGTGGGTCGCCTCGAAGATCGCGTGGCCGGTCACGTAGTTGATGTTTCCGCCCGGGGCAATACCGATCCCGCCGACCTGAGCCGCGAGGGCGTCGCTCAGGTAATCACCGTTGAGGTTCAGGGTCGCGATGACATCGAAGTCGTCCGGGCGCGTGAGCACCTGCTGCA
>DMJJ01000183.1 GCA_003452185.1 Verrucomicrobiales bacterium
GGGGCCGGGTTTCTGTCATCGCCCCCCGGAAGGGGCCTCACCCGGACTGAATTACACTTTCCCTGCGGGCGTCGATAAGAAGGTTATGCGGTTCGCCCGCCATTATCGATATGTCCTGAGCTTCCTGCTTCTGCTGGTCTTTTGCAGCGTCATGGTCATACATGGCCTGCAGGCCCGTCAGTCGAAGCACATCGAGCTGCGGGAGGCGATGATCCTGCTCCACACCCGGGGGTATACGAACAAGGCGGACACCTTGTATACCCGGCTGATTCAGGAGACCAAGGAGCTGCCGAACAAGGTCTTGCTCGACGATTTCCAGCGAACCTTGCTTCTGGTCGACCCCAGCACACGCCAGCCTCAGAACCCGGTCTGGAACTACCATTGGGTGGTCAGCAACGAGCTGGAACGGAGATCCGAGAGCAGCCTGGAGCAGGCCCTCCGGCTGGCCGACCAGCGGTAACCCCCTTTTTGGCGTGAGGAAACCCCTCCTGGCAGGTCTGAACGACATAGTTGACACGGTTGGCGGGGCCCATTAGTTTCGCCGAGCTTTAACCCTTTGGGTAGATACCATGCTATTCATTCGCATCACTTTGGCCGTTGCGATTCTCGCGGCCGTCGCAGTCACCGCCCTGGTCTGGCTCCAGGTGAAACCGAACGTCGAGGCGGTCATCGCCAAGCGGAACGAGTTTGAACAGAAGTTCAAGACCGAGTCCGCCGAGAAGTCGAAGGTCAAGAAGGAGCTTGGCGAGACCAAGACCAAGCTTGAATCGACCGAGAAGAACCTCGCCGAGACCACCAAGGCCAAGACCGCCGCCGAGGCCCGGGCCAACGAGCTGGATGCGCAGAGCAAGGCCCTGAACACCCAGCTGACCCAGACCCGCGAGGAGCTGGCCGGCAAGAACCAGCAGCTGGCCGCTTGGAACGCCCTTGGGCTCGCGGTTGACCAGGTGAAGGGGGCGATCATCGACCTGAAGCAGACCCGCGAGGCCAATGGGGCTCTGGAGGAGGAAAAGAAGCTTCTGGTGAAGGAAAACAAGCGTCTGGTTCGCGAGCTTGATATCTACCGCGGCACCAACGAAGTCGATGTGGCCCTCCCGTCGGGAACCAAAGGTCGGGTGCTGGTGGTCGATCCGAAATGGGATTTCGTTGTCCTCGACCTCGGGACCAAGCAGGACGTCGTCCCGAACGGCGTCCTCATGGTGAGCCGCGAAGGGAAGCTTGTGGGCAAAGTCCGCATCACGGCCGTCCAGCAGGATCGCTGCATCGCCAATGTCGTCCCGGGATGGAAGCTCGCTGAGATCCTCGAAGGGGATCAGGTCTTCTATTGATCGGATTCGGTTTTCCAGCCTGACTGCCTGTCGCATGAAAGGTTCCTCGATTCGCCAGCGCGGGTGGATGGCTCTCCTCCTTTTCCTTCTGGCAGCGACACTCCCGGGTTGCGGCACCCCGGACACGGCCAACAAGTCAGACCGCCCGTGGAACACACCTCGCTCTTGGGAGCATGGTCTTCCGAGCGGGATCAACGAGGGGCGCTGACCGCAGCGGCCGGTTTGCCCCGCTCCTGAGGAGCCTCTTCTCAGGGAAGGCTCTTCTCCCCCATCCTCTGCTCTACTTCCCCCGTCCCAGGTAGTGCTGTAGTGACTGTGGTCACGAGGTGGTGCGTGCAGGCTTTCCGGTCGTACCCGGCTCATCGGATTCGCCCTACCTTTCGCCTCCAGCGCCCAGCCCCGGTCGGTAGGGCGAGGCTCCGACGATCCACCCCCTCCCGCGTCGCACAAACGCCTGAAGCAGGGGGCAGGTCCCTGTGCCCGTCCCATCCGCGCAGGTGAATGCTGGCATCGGTTGCTAGGGCTTCAACGGAAGGGGGAGGCCGGGAAGGAGGGATCGGAGACTACTTCGCAAACTCGACGCAGCGGGTCTCGCGCAGGACTGTCACGCGGATCTGCCCCGGGTACTGCAACTCCTCCTCGATCTTGCGCGAAATCTGCCGGGCAAGGTGGTAGGCCTCCTCGTCGGTGACCTCCTGGGGCTGAACCATGATTCGGAGCTCCCTCCCGGCCTGAACGGCGAAGGCCTTTTCCACGCCACGGAACGAGAGCCCGATCCGCTCAAGATCCTCGACCCGCTTGATGTAGGTGGTGAGGGTCTCGGAGCGTGCCCCCGGGCGGGAGGCGCTGATGGCATCGGCTGCGCCGACGAGGATCGCCAGGGGCCCCTCCGGCGCCACCTCGTCGTGGTGGGCGGCCACGGCGTTCACCACGACCTGGCATTCCCCGAATCGCCCGATGAAATCCGCACCCACGATGGCGTGGGGCCCCTCGATCTCCTGATCGAGCCCTTTGCCGATGTCGTGCAGGAGGCCGCAGCGTTTCGCGACCCCGGCATCCATTCCAAGCTCCGAGGCCATGAGCCCCATCAGATGGGCCACTTCGATTGAGTGCTCGAGGACATTCTGGGAGAAGCTGTGGCGGAATCGGAGCCGCCCGAGGACACGAAGGATCTCGGGGTGGACCGCCGAGATCCCGACCCGCTGCACCGCCTCCTCGCCGGCCCGCTGGATGGTCTCATCCATTTCCTGGCTCACCTTTTGCACCACCTCCTCAATGCGGGTGGGGTGGATCCGTCCGTCGAGGAGCAGCCGGGACATCGCCTCGCGGGCCACCTCGCGGCGCACGGGATCGAAGCCGCTGAGAACCACCGCATTCGGGGTGTCGTCGATCAGGACGGTGACGCCCGTGGCGTTCTCGAACGCTCGAATGTTCCGTCCCTCACGCCCGATGATCCGTCCCTTGAGATCCTCGCTGGGGAGGTTCACCGTGGCACTGGAGGACTCGAACGAATGGGCACCGGCGTATCGCTGGATGGCCACAGAGATGATCCGGCGGGCCTTCTCCTCGGCCCGGGCCTTTGCCTCATCCATGATCCGGCGGCTCAGGTCGCTGGCGTCCCGGAGGGCGGAGGTTTCCACTTCCTTCAAAAACTGGGTTCGGGCCTCGGATTCCGAGAGGCGGGAGAGGGTCTGAAGCTCCTGGCGCCGGCGCTGTTCAAGCCCGGAGAGCTCCTCGCGTTGTTTCTCCAGCGATTCGCTCCGGCGCTGCCAGTCCTCCTTTTGCTGGAGAAGGTTGCGCTCTTCCTGGACGAGGTTCTCGAGCTGGTGGTTGATGAGGCTTTCCCGTTCGATGAGCCGTTTCTCGGCCTCGATCACCTGGCGTTGCCTGGCGACGCACGCCTGGTCGATTTCCTGGCGAATCCGGATCCCCTCCTCTGCAGCCTTGAGCTGGGCTTCCCGGAGCGTGTTCTCGGCATCCCGGTGGGCCCCCTGGAGAATGGAGTCGGCCTGGAGCCGTGTGGCGGCCGAAAGCGTGCGCTCCTTCCACCGGACAAGCCAGTAGCCCGACGCCGCTCCGGCGCCGAACAAGGTGACTGCCTGGAGATAAATATTCGAGAATGCGCTCATTCCGGGCTGACAGCCCCCCGTGGCGGAACCACTCGCCACCCATCAGGGGTCAACACGCTATCCATGGCAACATCGTGCCTCTCCATGGGAATTTCAACGGCCAGCTGCCACTCAAAGGCCACTCCGCAACGGATCCCGGAAAACCGCTCCAGGAGCCGGTCGTAGTAGCCTCCCCCCCGCCCCAAGCGGCCACCAGCAAAGGAGAAGCCTACCCCGGGAATGAGCGCCAAGTCCAGATGGTTTATGGTTGTCTCCGGACACCCTGGGGCGGGTTCCAACACGCCGTAGCGGCCTGTGACCAGGTCGCGGGCCAGGTCTTGAACCGTGACCGGCACGTAAGCCCCGGACTCCCGCGAGAACCGGGGCAGGGAAAGGAGTTTTCCCGCCCGGAGCGCCTCCTGGAGGAGGGGCCGGATGTCGGGTTCGTCCGGAAGCGGGGAAAACGCAAGCAGGCCGCGACAGGCGGACCACTCAGGACGGCCGAGGCAATGCCGGACCATCGAGGCCGAGGCCTCCGCCCGAAGGGAGGCCGGGGGGATCTCCGCGGCGGCACGAAGGAGACGGCGGAGGTCCGACTTGGATGCGGGGGAGGTCGCCATTGGAAGACCGGGGGATCACCCGCGACCCGAAGCCTCCCCCTTGGAGGCGGCTCGCGCTTCCCGCGCCAGCTGACGCCAGCGGTCGAGCCGCTCCTTGATCTTCTTCTCGGTCCCCTGCTCTGTCGGCTCGTAGTAGCGCCGCTCAGCCCCAAGGTGATCCTGGGGGACAAAGTGCCCGGGGTGGTCGTGGGCATATTGGTATCCGACCCCATGGCCAAGACGCTTCGAGCCGGCGTAATGGCCGTCCCGCAGGGCAACGGGCACCGGGAGCGTGCGCCCGCTCCGGACATCCTCCAGGGCGGCGTCGATCGACCGGATGGCCGTGTTGCTCTTGTTGGCCGTGGCAACGTAGACAACCGCCTCGGCGATCGGGATCCGGGCTTCAGGCCATCCGACGAACTCCGCCACCTGATGGGCGGCGTTGGCAAGCACCAGGGCCATCGGGTCTGCCAGGCCGACATCCTCTGCGGCGCAGATCACCACGCGACGGGTGATGAAGCGGGGGTCCTCCCCGGCGTGGATCATCTTGGCGAGCCAGTACAGGGCCGCATCGGGGTCGCTTCCCCGCATCGACTTGATGAAAGCGGAGGCGGTGTCATAGTGGGCATCCCCGTCCCCCTCGTACACGATCGCCTTCTTCTGGATGCTCTGCTCCGCCACCCCCAGGGTGAGGCGAATGACGCCGTCCGGGGAGGGATCGGTGGTCGTGGCGGCCACCTCCAGGGCGTTGAGCCCCTTGCGGGCATCCCCATCGGCCATTCGGGAAAGGTGCAGCAGGGCCTCCGGGTCGGCCTCCAGGCGCAGGTGTCCCAGCCCCCGCTCGGTGTCGGCCAGGGCCCGCCGAAACAGCTCCAGCAACTCCTCCTCAGTCAAGGGTCGGAGCTCGAAGATCTGGGACCGGGAGACCAGCGGGGAATTGACGAAGAAGAACGGGTTATGGGTGGTGGCCCCCACCAGGCGGATCACCCCGCTTTCCACATCCGGAAGCAGGACATCCTGCTGCGATTTGTTGAACCGGTGGATTTCATCGACAAAGAGAAGCGTCGGCTGCCCTGTGTTGGAAAGGCGGTTGGCGGCCGACGTCAGCACCCGACGCATGTCGGCGACGTTCGACTCGACTCCGCTCAGGCGTTCGAACCGGTTGCGGGTCTGGAGCGCGATGATCTGGGCGAGGGAGGTTTTTCCGGTCCCCGGGGGTCCGAAGAAAATGAGCGACTGGATCCGATCGGCCTCGATCGCCCTCCGGAGGAGTTGTCCCGGGGCCAGAATGTGCGACTGGCCGACGTACTCGGCCAGGTTTCTCGGGCGCATGCGTGCCGCCAGCGGAGCCTGGCGGAAGGCACGCTCGGCCGGGGCCGGTTCCCCCGTCTCCGGACCCCGCGCGGGCGAGAATAGGTCATCACCGGTCGTCATCGGTCAAGGACCCTACCAGCCGTCCCCCGCGACCGGCGAACCATTTTAAGGCCCGGCCGACCCCGCCCCCACGGAGAACCGGGCGGCATGCGATTGGGGGCTCGGACGGGCACCTCCATCTCGACAGACCCGCCGCGAGAGTCCTAGACTCCCTCCCGATGTTGCCGAAGACGCCTTCTCTTGTGATCGCGGGCCGCGAATTCCGGTCGCGGCTCTTCCTGGGAACCGGGAAATTCTCCTCCCCGGAGGGGATGCGCGACGCCCTGGAGGCGAGCGGGACGGAAATCGTCACCGTGGCCCTTCGTCGGGCGGATCTCTCGGGGCGACGCGACCCATTTGCCAACATTCTGGAGTTCATCGACCCGACCCGGTATCTCATCCTGCCCAACACCAGCGGCGCCATGAATGCCGAGGAGGCAGTGCGGCTGGCCCGGCTCGCGGCTGCCGCGGGCCTTCCCCGTTGGGTGAAGCTCGAGATTCATCCCGACCCCCGCTACCTCCTCCCCGATCCGATTGAGACCTTCAAGGCGGCGGAGGTTCTGGTGAAGGAGGGGTTCACGGTCCTGCCCTACATCAATGCCGACCCGGTGCTGGCGCGCCGGCTTCAGGATGTCGGAGTGGCGACGGTCATGCCGCTCGGGGCCCCCATCGGATCGAACCGCGGCGTGCAGACCCGGGACCAGGTGCGGATCATCATCGAGCAGGCGGTGGTCCCGGTGGTAGTCGATGCCGGGATTGGGTCCCCGAGCCATGCGGCCGAGGCGATGGAGCTCGGGGCCGATGCGGTCCTGGTGAACACGGCCATCGCGGTGGCGGCGGATCCGCGGCGGATGGCCGTGGCCTTCAAGCAAGGGGTCGAGGCGGGCCGCGCCGCCTATGAGATCGGCCTGGCGGAATCCCGCGACACCGCAGACGCGACGAGTCCCCTCACCTCCTTCCTCAACTAGCCCGCGCACACCGCCGCGCCACGACTGGCCACCTCACGCCGCACGACCCACAACCCCCGCTGGCCCGCGCGCGCGTCCGTCGCCTCCTGTCGGGCGCCCCCCGCACCCGCATCGTGGTGGTGGGGGATGTGATGCTCGACCAGTTCATTTGGGGAACCGTGGCCCGCATCTCCCCCGAGGCCCCTGTCCCGATCGTCGAGTTCACCCGGGAAAGCTACATGCCCGGGGGAGCAGCCAACGTGGCGCGGAACCTCTCCGCCCTGGGAGCCCCAACCCGCATCCATAGTGTCGTGGGGAACGATCGGGCCGGGGAACAGCTTCACGAGCTCCTGACCTCCCAGGCGGTGAAGTGCGGCGGCCTGCTCCGGCATCCGGGGCGCCACACCAGCATCAAGACCCGGATCGTCGCCCACCGGCAGCAGGTGGTCCGCGTCGACCGGGAGTCCCGGGAGCCGCTCGATCCGAATGCCACCCGAGGGCTGATCGCGGCGCTCGAGCGGGGGCTTCCCGGGGTGGATGCCGTGATCGTCGGGGACTATGGCAAAGGGGTGGTGACCCAGGAGTTGCTCGATGCCATCAAGGGGATCTGCCGCCGCGAGGGAGTCTGGCTCAGCCTGGATCCCAAGCCGGTGCACCAGCTCGACCTGTCGGATCTTTCGCTCATCACCCCCAATCGCAAGGAGACCTTCGAGCTTGCGGGCCTCGACGACACGACGCGTCATGCCGACCCGCGTCAGGATCCCCGCCTGCAGCAGGCGGCGCAGGTCCTCCTGGAGCGACTCCGCCCGGCGCTCCTCCTCATCACCCTGGGGGAGCAGGGGATGCTCCTCTGTCGGCAGGGGCACACACCATTCCACATCCCCACCGTCGCGAAGGAGGTTTTTGATGTCTCGGGAGCCGGGGACACGGTGATCGCCTCCTTCACGCTCGCGATCGCGCTCGGGGCCTCCCCGGTGGAGGCGGCGATCTTTTCCAACCACGCAGCCGGCGTCGTGGTGGGGAAGGTCGGCACCGCCACGGTGACCCCAGAGGAACTGCTCCCCAGCTTCCGGCAGGGTTGAGCGTGGAGGGGGGGGCGTCGCACCCCCCGATGCACGGCTGCCGGGTGCCCCGCGCGATCAGGATCGCTTCCGAACGACGAGGGTGCCGGAGAGCTTGTCGTGCCACGACTGCTTGCGGGCATCCCAGGCCGCCCAGAAAAACCCAAGGCACAACGGGAGCGCTGAAAGGAAGGCGGCAAGCGACCGAACCAGGGCGACCGGGAAGTCGACCGGTTTCCCATCCAACTCCACCAGCCGGGTGCCCACGGCGCGCCCCCCGAGCGTGGCCCCGCGCCAGGTCCACATCGAGACATGATACCCCACCCAGACCAGCCAGGTCCCGCGCGGGGAGAAATGGAAGAGCTTCGCGAGGATGATCAGCAGGATCACATCAATGGTGGTGCCGACGAAGCGGATGAAAAACCCGGCCGGTGGACCTGCCACCGACTCATCCTCGACGAAGAGAGGTCCGGAGGCCGCCTCGGGCATGAGTGGCGGAGGGAGGCCCGGGATCGGGGGCGGGGCGTGGTGCGGCGGCGGGGCCGCGGCAGGCGTGGGATCGACGGCCCGGGCGGCCGGGGCGGGGACCGGCCGGGCGGGGCGAACCGCGGTGAACCCCGCCATGAGCAGCGATCCCACGGCGAACGGGAAAAGTCCCGCCCAGACCGCAAGGCCGATCACCGGGATCATGTAAAT
>DMJJ01000105.1 GCA_003452185.1 Verrucomicrobiales bacterium
GCGGTCTCGAACAGCGAGGGAAGTGTCGTCAGCAACCCCGCGGTTCTGACGGTCCAGGTGGCCCCCGCGATCACGACCCAGCCGGCGGCAGTGACGGTCGATGAAGGGGTGGATGCCACCTTCACGGTGGCGGCGACCGGGACTCCGGCTCCGACCTACCAATGGAAATTCAATGGGGCTCTTATTTCTGGAGCCACCTCCAGCACCCTGACGGTCGCCAAGGCGAAGGCCTCGGATGCCGGGGACTACACGGTCGATGTGGCCAACGCCGCCGGGTCCATCACGAGTGCCGCGGCGCACCTCACGGTGAATCCCGTCGGCCCTCTCACGGTCCAGCTGACCAACCTCCTGTTGGATGGGCAGAATCTGTCGTTCGACGTTGGTTGCCCTGTGAAGTCGACCTGCGACATCTACAGCAGCGACGATCTCGTGACCTGGAAGCTTGAGGAGTCGATCCCCGCCCCGGCCGACGGGATGGTGCATTACACCGACGTGCTTCCGGCGGGCGTGACCATCCGGTTCTTCAAGGCGATCGTCACCCGCTGACGTCTCTCCTGTCGTTTCGTGTTGAAGGGCTGCCCTGGGATGCCGGGGCAGCCCTTCACAGTTTTTGGGAGCCGGGGGGGGCAGACACACGGGGCGCGTTTGGAAGTGGGTGGGCCAGGGGCGTGGAAGTGCCGGCCGGGACCGGTAATGGAAAGGCTCCTCCCTATCACGCCCAGTTCTTCCGTACCTGCAGTCCGTGTCGCCGCGCCACTGCGCCTCTGGGCCTCTGCGGTTCAAAGGAGGGGAGTGGAGCCCTGGCTTTCAGGAGCCGGCTGAAGTCTCGTGACTCCGCCTCCACAGGTGGGCTGAAATTGGTGATTTGCCATCCGCCCCTGCGGCCGATAGCTTCTGCGGAGTGACGGGCGGTTGGCGCAGCGGTAGCGCAGCAGCTTTACACGCTGTGGGTCGGGGGTTCGAATCCCTCACCGCCCACCACTTCCCCCTCCACCAACCCCCGTGCCCCCTTTCAGGTTGAATCGCGGGCGGAGGTCCGACTACCGTCTGTCGCATGAAACTTCTCCCTGTTGCTGCCGTGGGAATGGCACTCCTTCTTGCCATGGAGACCTCGACCCGGGCCGCCGCCGTCGAGCCGTACCAGATCGCCGTTATCCCCAAGGGAACCACCCACGAGTTCTGGAAATCGATCCACGCAGGCACGATCAAGGCCCAGCGTGAGCTCGAGGCCGAGGGGATCCCCGTCCGTATCCTCTGGAAGGGCCCCCTCCGCGAGGATGACCGTGACCAGCAGATCCAGGTGGTGGAGAACTTCACCGCCCGCCGGGTCAGCGGGATCATGCTCGCCCCGCTCGATTCCCAAGCCTTGGTGAAGCCGGTTGGCAATGCGGTCGCTGCCAGGATCCCCGTGGTGGTCTTTGACTCCGGCCTGAAGTCCGATAAGCACGTCAGCTATGTCGCCACGGACAACTTCAAGGGAGGGCAGCTCGCGGGCGAGCACATGGGGAAGATCCTCGGGGGCAAGGGAAAGGTGATCCTGCTGCGCTACGCGGTCGGATCAGCGAGCACCGAGGAGCGGGAGGCGGGATTTCTCGACGGCCTCAAGAAGTTTCCCGGGATCACGCTCCTCTCCGCCGACCAATACGCGGGCCCCACCCGGGAGACGGCCTATGCGAACTCGCAGAACCTTCTCAACCGGTTCGGCCGCGAGGTCGACGGGATCTTCGCCGTGAATGAGAATTCCACCATCGGGATGACCAAGGCCCTCAGGGACATCGGACGGGCGGGCGGGAAGGTCAAGATGATCGGGTTTGACGCTGGCAGCGCCTCGATCAAGGACATGAAGTCGGGGGACGTCCAGGGGCTCGTCGTCCAGAATCCAGTCCGCATGGGTTACCTTGGGGTCAAGACCCTCGTTCAGCACCTCCAGGGGAAGCCGGTTGAGAAGAAGATCGACACCGGGGTGGTGCTCGTCACCCCTTCCAACATGGAGCAGCAGGAGTTCCACGAGATCCTCTATCCTCCGATCTCGCAATACCTCGACAAGTGAGCCGATGGTGAATGCTCCCCGTCTCCAGGTTGAGGGAATGGCCAAGCGGTTCGGGGCGACCGTTGCCCTGAAATCCGTCTCCCTGGAGGTCGCCCCCGGGGAGATCCATGCCATCATCGGGGAAAACGGGGCGGGGAAGAGCACGCTGATGAAGATTCTGAGCGGTGCCTGCCGCCCAGACTCCGGTTCGCTCCATTTGGACGGGGTTCGGTTTGATCCCGAGGACCCCCACGCCGCCCGCCAGGCCGGGGTGGCCATGATCTACCAGGAGCTGATCCTGGCCCCCCATCTCAGCGTCGAGGAGAACATCCTCCTGGGGGAGGAGCCTGCCCGCCTGGGATGGATCAACTCCCGGTCCCGCCGGGAACAGGCGAGGGCAGCGCTGGCCCAGCTTCACTATGAGCATCTCCCCCTGGGAGCCCCCGTCGGCTCCCTCCCCATCGCCGAGCAGCAGGTGGTCGAGATCGCCCGTGCCCTGATCCGCGAGCCTCGGCTCCTCATCCTGGATGAACCGACGAGCAGCCTGACGCAGGTCGATACCCAGCGACTGTTCGCCGCCATTCGCCGGCTGCGGGATCGCGGGGTCAGCGTCCTCTACATCAGCCATTTTCTGGAAGAGTGCCAGCTGCTCTGCGACCGTTTCACCGTCCTGCGGGACGGGGAGAGCGTCGGGTCGGGGGCAATGGCCTCCACCCCCCTCGCGGAAATCATCCATCGGATGGTCGGCCGCAACATGGAGGAGATCTACCCGCGGTCGGCCCGTTCGCCCGGGGAGGTGCTCCTGGAGCTGAAGGGGCTCAGCGGCCGCATCCGCCCGAGCGAAGCCTCGCTGCTCCTGCGGCGGGGGGAGATCCTCGGGGTCGCGGGCCTCGTCGGGGCCGGCCGGACCGAGATGCTCCGCGCCACCTTCGGGCTCGATCCCGTGGCCGGGGGCGAGATCCTCGTGCGCTCAAGCCTCCGCACCCATGCCTCCCCACGCCAGCGGCTTCGAGACAAGATCGGCCTCCTGAGCGAGGACCGGAAGGAGGAGGGGCTCCTCCTCAACCGCAGCCTCGCAGACAATGTCACCATGACCCGGTTCGAGCCGGTGAGCCGGTGGGGGTTCATTAACCCCAGGGTCCAGAAGCAGGTCACCCGCGACTGGATGACACGGCTCAAGGTCAGGGCCCGAAGCCCCTTCCAGCCAGCCGCCCAGCTCAGCGGAGGCAACCAGCAAAAGATCGCCCTCGGACGCCTCCTCCACCATGAGGCCGACATCCTCCTCCTCGACGAGCCAACACGGGGAATCGACGTCGGGAGCAAGGCCGAGATCTACCGCCTCATCCACGAGCTGGCGGGGCAGGGGAAGGGAATCCTTTTCGTCAGCTCCTACCTCCCCGAGCTCCTCGGGGTCTGCGATACCCTCGCGGTGATGTGCCGCGGGGTCCTGGGCCCCAAGCGGCCCGTGGCCGAGTGGACCGAGCACTCGATCATCGAGGCGGCCGTGGGGGCGGGAACTGAGAAGGCTTGAACACGATGACCACCGAACAGGAACAGAGGCGCAAGGTGATCCGATCCCGCCTCCTCACGCTCGCGGGCCCGTTCATCGGGCTCCTCTTCGTCACCTCGCTCTTTGCCCTGAGCAGCGAGCTCAGGCCGGTGTTCTACACCGGCGCCAACTGGAAGAACATCTTCACCCAGACAGTCATCGTCTCGATCGGCGCCCTCGGGATGACGATGATCATCATCAGCGGCGGGATCGACCTGAGCGTCGGCTCCGTCGTGGCCCTCACCAGCGTCGTCGGTGCCCGGCTCCTGGAGCACAAGGTGTCCGCGCCGGTCACCATCCTGGCCACCCTCCTGACGGGCGGCCTCGTGGGGCTCCTCAACGGATCGATGATCGCCGGGTTTCGGATGATGCCCTTCGTGGTGACCCTTGGGATGATGGGGGTGACGCGCGGAGCCGCGAAGTGGCTGGCGGACAACCAGACCGTGAACTTTGACGGTGAGTCGATGGTCACCCGGGTTATGGAGAAGGTCAGCCCGGACACCTTTTTTCCGCTCCCCTCCGGAGTCTGGATCGCCCTGCTCCTCACCCTCCTCATGTCGGTGTTCATGCGATGCACGGTCTTTGGGAGATATGTCTTCGCCATCGGTTCCAACGAGGCGACGGCCCGGCTTTGTGGCATCGCCGTCCGTCCTTACAAGGTCCTGATCTACTCAATCGCGGGGCTCTTCTTCGGCCTGGCCGGGCTCATGCAGCTCTCCCGCCTCAGCCAGGGGGACCCGAGCGTGGCGATCGGGCTGGAGTTGGACATCATCGCGGCGGTGGTGATCGGCGGGGCGAGCCTCAACGGGGGGAGCGGGAGCGTGATCGGTGCCGTGGTCGGGGCTCTGGTCATGGCGGTGCTCCGCTCCGGGTCGAGCCAGATGAACTGGCCGAACTACGTCCAGGAGATCATCATCGGGATCGTGATCATTCTCGCCGTCGGCCTCGACCGCTTCCGCCAGAGCCAGGCCGCGCGATAGCGGCGGGCCGGGGGCATGGTGGGACCCGCAGGAGGGCAAGTTCGTGAACCGCTCCCCGGGGGCCTCCTACCGGGAACCCGATTTTCGATTTTCGATTTTCGATTGGCGATTGGCGATTGGCGATTGCCTGTGGGGCCCCGCCTCCGTGCTCTTCTGCAACTCTTTCCCCTTCCCGGGTGTCCTCCTGCTGTGATGAGCTGGATGCGCCCCCGGGTGCCGGATGGATGATCTGCAACAGTTCGAGGCTTTCATGCGAGCCTACCAAGACATGGTCTTCGGCACAGCCGTTCGCCTTGTTGGCAATGTGGCTGAGGCCCAAGATATTGCGCAAGAGGTCTTTCTTAAGGCCTTTGAGCGCTATGGCGACATCGGACGGAGCCCCACTGTGGGGGGATGGCTGAAGACGGTTACCCGGAATCTGGCCCTGAACCACCTTACCCGGTATCGCGCGCGATGGAGTTTTTTTTCAGAGCTGGGGCCGCCGGGGGAGGAGAACCACGACGCGCTGGCGGATCTTCCGGCCCCGGACCTTGCCGCTGACCACTGGGATGCCGAGGCCCGTCGACAATGGGTCGATGCCGGACTTGCGAAGCTTCCCCCGGCGCAGCGGGTTCCGCTCGTGCTGTATCACTTTGAGGATTTGGGGTATGAGGAAATCGCGGAACGATTGAACATTTCCCTCAGCAAGGTGAAGACCGATATCCACAGGGGACGCGATGCGCTGCGCCGCCACCTGGCGCGGGCGAACATCCGGCCTGAGGGGTACGACACCGAGGAACATTGAGTTTACTGCCATGAAACCGAGCGAACATCATCGTGATGATCCGTTTCTGGATCGTCAGCTCCGGGAGCTGCCTCCCCCTCCTGCACCGGCGTCGCTGGTGGGGAACGTGATGCGGCGAGTGGGCGCCCGGGCGACCCGTGCCTGGTGGCAGCGGCCGATCCTCGAGTGGCCGGCCCACGCCCGGTGGGCCGGGGTTGTGGCGCTTCTTGGAGTCGCCCTGGCCTTCGGATACCTCGCGGGTTGGATCCCGACTCCCGACGAGGACTTTGGTGTTACCCTGCGGCCTGAAACCTCGCTGGCCCCCTGGCAGTTGTTGTGGGTTGGGGCGAACGCGTTCCGCGCCTCGGTCGCCACCTCCGCCGCCGCGCTCCCGACGCTCTACTGGTGGGTTGCCGGCGGGGCCCTGCTTGCCATCTATGGCGGCTGTCTCGGTCTTGGAACCCTCGTCTACCGCCGAATCGCCGCAGAACGACCCTCCTGATGACCCTCCTCATCTCCACCCTCTCCCGGTCCCTGACCCTCCTGGCCCTTGTCTTCGGGTGCCTCAGCAGCCCCATCGGCAGGCTCCTGGCGGCGGAGGCTGCCGACGACACCCCCGCGCCCCCGCCTCAGCGGACCCAGCGGCATGAGGTGGTGTTGTTCGGACAGGATGCCGTCATCGGGCCGGACGAGAGCGTGTCGGAGGTGGTGGTGGTCCGCGGGGATGTGCAGGTCGAGGGGGATGTGCGCGACTCGGTGGTTGTCGTGGGGGGCAACCTGAAGGTGACCGGCAAGATCCGCGGCACGGTGGTCGTGGTGCTCGGGGATCTGGAGGTTGCCCAGGGGGCCGCGCTCCGCCGCCAGGCCATCGTGGTCGGAGGGGAGATCGTGTCGGCCCCGGGGGCGAAGCTCAGGCCGGACAACCTGGTCATCTCGACCAGCCGAATTCCGATGCTCCACGGGTTTTTGGCCTGGGTCACCCATGGGCTGATCCTGCTCCGCCCCCTGCCTCCCACGGTGGGATGGACCTGGGCGGTTCCCGCGGCCTTCCTGTTGCTCTACGTCCTGATGTCCCTCGTGTTCGCAAGCAGCGCGGATGCCTGCGTGCGTGCGCTGGAGCAGCGGCCCATCCGCACCTACATGGTCGGGTTGCTCGGCCTGTTTGTGCTCCTGCTCGGCATGCCGATCCTCATCGTGCTGGGGGCGGTGATTGTCGGGTTTGTCCTGATGCTCGGTCTTTTCCTGGCGATGCTCTTCGGGCGGATGGCGGTCGTCCGGTTCGTCGGGCAACAGGTGGGGCGCCAGCTTGGGAGCCAGTTGCTCCAGCAGCCGCTCGTGGCCCTGGGGGTTGGGACTCTCCTCCTCTGCCTCATTTACATGATCCC
>DMJJ01000352.1 GCA_003452185.1 Verrucomicrobiales bacterium
GAACCCGGGCGGAAGGTTGCTCGGGGGGGCGGCGGGGGGAGGGGCCTCGGCCGTGAGTCCAAGGGTGGCCCCCTCGGGGAGCCCGAGCCGTTCCCGCGCCTTGCGGGCCGCGGAGGTGGTCGGGTGCTCCGTGACGATCCGACGGAGCAACGCCATTCCCTGGTCAGGCTTGTTGAGCTTACCGGTGTAGAGATTCACCAGGTGGACCGCGGCCCAACCCCATTTCTCGGGGTTGAAGCGATGCTTGAGCACCTCCTCGTACTCGAGGGCGGCAGCCAGCGGGTTTTGGAGGTCGTTCTCGTAGATCTCCGCGATCCGGATCGCTGCGTACAGCTCGCGAGGGTTGTTCTTAAGGAAGGTGCGGAGCAGCCCGACTGCCTCGAGATGGCGCCCCTCCAGGGCGGCCTGCTCCGCTTGGTCGTAGTCGGGATTCTTGACCGGGTCGACGTTGTCGGTGAGGAGGGTGTCGACGGCATTTCCAGCAAACCAGGTGGAGAAGTCCCGTGAGATCAGGAAGCCGATACCAATGGCGCAGGCCACCAACCCGAACGCATACCCCATCATCCGACCCTGGGCCCGGGTGTCGGTCGTCAGCCTGGCCGTATCGGTCAGCCTCGCCGGATCAGCCTCCGAGTCAACCTGCCGCTTGGCCGCGGCCGCGTTCGAGGCACGGTAATTGGTGTAAAACCCCACGGCCATCCAAAGGGCAAGGAGCCCCAGGACCAGGTAGAGGGTTGGCTTCATCCACGGTTTCATCGGACGAAAAAGGTGGAGCCACTCTAGTGGATCGAGGGCGGGGGAAAAGGAGTTTCTTCCACGGCGTCGGGCGCCACGGCCGATTCGGAGCGGAAACAGGAAGCGACCCCGGGGGTCAAAGCCGGAGGAACTCCACCCGGAGCTCCGAGGGGGCGGCGTGCAGGAGGGCAACCGACCTGGGGAGGTCGAAGCGCTGCCGGCCGGCATAGCCCGGGTTGAGGAAGAGGGTCGACCCAACGACGCTTTCAAGCGGCTTGTGGGTGTGCCCGAAAATCACCACCGCGGGGTTTACCCTCTCCAGCCGGCGCTTCCACTCCGCCGGGGGGTGAAGCATCTCCACGATGTGGTGAACCAGGAACACCCGCTCCCCGAGCGTCAGGACCTCGGTCTCCCGCAGGTCCAGCCCGCTGTCCGTGTTACCGAGCACGGCGGTGACCGGGGCGATGTTTTCCAGGGAGGTGAGGATCGACCCATGGCCAACGTCCCCTCCGTGCAAGATGTGGTCCACCCCGGCGAAGAGACGCGGGACTTTAGGGTCCAGGAACCCGTGAGTGTCGGAAATGACCCCGATTTTCACGCGGGAGTCTCTTCGGGCTCCGGCTCCGGGGCCGGTTCATCGCTGCCTGTCACCGCGGCCTCGGAAGCCTCCTTCTCCGCCTTGGACTCCAGGTGATCGGCCAGCTTCATCGCCCCGGCGAAGAGACCGGTAAAAAGGCCGCCGCTCAGCAGGGTGTTGCAGAGGAACTCCCACGTCGGGGGATGCCCGGCCGTCCCCTGCGTCAGGGCGGTCCACCATCCCGGCCAGTCGGGGGTGTACTCCGGGTTGTGGAACGGGTTCAGGAGCCAGGAGAGGGTGTTCGTGACCAGGTAGAAAAGAAACGCCCCCGCGATCCCCCCGCGCAGGAGACGGAACCAGCGGGTGTCCGGCCGGAAGCGGCGCCCCAGCAGGATCAGGAACCCGTAGGCAACGTAGTTCAGGAGGGGATACCAGTGCCATGGGATCCCCACGACCTGGGAATAATAGATGGAGAGCCCGATATCCCCCAGCGCCATGGCCCCCATGGGGACCCACCACCCTCGCCCCCCGGGAAGGTACACGCCGGCGCAGAACATCAGCGCGTAGGCGGCACTGAAGTTTGGCGGCATAAGCCCAGGCCAGCGGGTGAGGGCCAGGATGGCCATCAACGCCAGGGCGAGCCAGGGGGTCGGGTTTGGTTTCACGGCAGGCGGGATGATACGCCGCGACCCGGGGCTGACAAGAGCGCGGGAGGCTGTTTTTCGCAGGGCGACCCGGTCCCCCTCACGGGTGGGGTTCCCCCGACTTCGGGTGGTCGACCGGGCTCCCGGGGCCGAACCGGACCTGCGGGCGGGCATTGGCGGCCGGGCGATCGCCATAAATCAGCCGGGTCCCACCCCACTCGAGGCCGGTCACCAGGAGCGCCGCGGCCATCCCGACCCAGGCAGTCCTTCGGAGTACCCCTCCCCAGGCGATTCCCCCCGGGGGGGGAGGGGCCGGGGCCGGTCGCCGCACCAGGATGAGGCCCACGGTACAGAGGATCGCGTTCAGGAAAACCACCCCCTCGGTCACCAGCCGCTGCGGGGTGAAGGAGACCAAGGCCCGTTCAAAGTTCCCGATCACCATGCACCAGAGGAAGAGGAGATAGAGGAGCTCCCCCCGCCCCCGCGGAGTCGAGGGAAGCAGCGTCACCTCGACCCCGCCGCGGGCGTGGTTCCAGGCAAGCAACAGAAAGGCCCCCGCCGCCAGTCCATAGGCGAGGTTGAACCAGGTGGCCGCCGCCATCCCGCCCATCACCGCGGGGATCGCCTTCGCCTCAACCCAGACAGGGACATTTTTGACGAGATTGAGATACGTCACGACCAGGAGCAGGAACCCCCCGGCGTAGTAGTGGGTCCAGCATCGTGCGGGCGGGGTCTCCTCCAACCGCGGGGCCCGCGGAGCGAGCCAGAGGAACAGGGCGGCGACGCCAAGGCCGTTCAGGAATCCGTACGTCTGCTCCAACACGCTGTGCCAGTTGGTCTGCCAGCCCGAGGTCATCCCGGCGAGCTTGAGGAAGGCGGCGGTGGCAAACCCAAAGCCGCCGAACAATCCGCAGAGCAGCGAGGCCCAGGTGAGACCGGGCAGCCCCCTCCGCTGGAAGAAGACCCACATCCCAGCCACCATCCCAAGGCACCCCGACCAGTTGTCCCCCCGGGGCGGAGTCATCCGTAGGCCAAGCCACGGGACAAGCACCAGGAACCCGGCCCACCACCCCAGGGCCATGTGAAGGATCAGGGAGGAGCCTCGATCCCACCGCCGCCGGACCCCCGCAAGCACCCCGACCGCCAGCACGGCCACCAGCGCCGCCACCCAATCCGTGTCATACCAGTAGAGGGGACTCTGGTGCCGGAACTCCGATCCGCCCGAGAACCACCGCTCGATCACCCTGTCCTGGAGTTCCCAGCCGGCAAACACCGCGGTGAGCGGGGGAAAGAGCTCCACCAGCTCGGCCCCCGAGAGGAATATCGGCAGCGCCGTGCCGGCCCCGCCCATCGCAGCCCACAGGAATCCGATCAGGAAGAGGGAGGCGAACCCGTACAGCACCGAGGGGGAGTGGCCCGAGTGGGTGTACGCGATGACCATCATGTAGGAGATGCTCCCGCCAAAGGACCAGCCCAAGGCCCCGAAGAAGGCGAAATACGCGGCGCGGCGATGCCAGTCGCCCCGCCCCGTCAGCAGGGCGCCGGCGAGCGCGGCCAGCCCCCCGGGGATCATGGCGCCGAACTCGTGCCCGAAGTTCCCGCGGATGCCCCACCCAATGCTCAGGCTGAGCGCCACCACGAGCACGGCAGGCCACCCAAGTCCGGCCGGGCGGGGAAGCGAGGAGGTCATGTCCTGAGATCCAACCACGACACCCGGCGCGCTGCCAGCCTTCATCCGCCGACGCGCACGGCGGATGGCAAAAAACCGGTTGCTGCCGGGGGGTTGTTTGTGGATAGAATCACCCCAATGTTCCCAAGGTTGTCCACCCTGTTCCTGCTGGCCGCGAGCCTCCTCGCGGCGTCAGGGGCAACCCGCCCCGGGGAGGAAACCACCCCCCGCCCCCCCCACGCCTCCCAGGAAGGGGAGGATGGCCTCAGCGACCTCTCCACCCTCGGGGACCCGACCGCCCGCTACCGGGTCCTTCAATGGAAGGTGGAGCAAGGGCTGCCCGAGAACCATGTCACCGCGATCGTCCAGACCCAGGATGGGTACGTCTGGATCGGAACCATCTTCGGACTGGTCCGGTACGACGGAGTGCGGTTCACGGTCTTCGAAAAGGCCACCCTCAAGCTCATGCGGGACTCGGAGGAAGACGTGAAGGGGCTCGCCGAGGATGGATCCCAGGCCCTGTGGGTCGCGGCGCAAAACGGGCTGCTCCGGCTCGCGGATCACCGCTGGCAGCTGTTCCAGAAGCGGGCAGGCCCGGAGGAGTTCCGGCCCACCGGGGTCTGCTCCCGGGCCAAGGGCGGGGCCTGGGTCGGCTCCTACGGGACGGTCACCCACTTCGGCCCCGAGGGGGCGGTGAAGGATTACACCATCCCCCTGGATCGCCCGAAGCCGATCCGGAAGCTGGTCGAGGCCCCGGATGGAAGCCTTTGGGTGGCGACACGCTACACGGTGATGCACGGCTGGCCCGACGAGGGACGCTGGGAGACGGTCATGACCGCCCGATCCTCCGAGGCCTGGGTGCAATACCTCCTGCTGGATGCCGACGGGGCGGTCTGTTTCGGCGGCCTGAATGGCTGTTACCGTGTTGACGCGAAGGGGGGAGGCAAACCGGCGTTGGTCGCCGGGTTCACCCTCTCCGCGGACGGCAGCCGGGAGAGCTACCCGGTGCAGGCGTACCGCAAGGACAGGAAAGGGAGGACCTGGGTCGCCACCCTGAGCGAACTCACCCAGGTCAACGAGCAACCCGATGGCAAGGCGCCGGTGGTCATCGGCTCCGTCCGGCACCCCGGCCTGCAACGGATCGAGCAGATGATGGTCGACCGCGAAGGGAACCTCTGGGTCGGGACCGAATCGGACGGGCTGCTTCTCCTGCACGAACGGCGGTTCGCCACACTCCTTCCCCCAAATGGCACCGCGGCGGAAAACAACACCTGGAGCGTCTGCGAGGATGGCCGGGGAAGGCTCTGGTGGGGGACCAAGCAGGACCTCTTCCTCAGGGAGGAGGGAACCATCCTCCCGGTGCGTCACCCCGTGACGCACGCAGGCCCCAACCCCGCCGGGCAGGTCTACTCCGTGTGTCCCGATCCGCAGGGGACCATCTGGGTCGGCTTCGGCGGGTACGGGCTGTTCAAGACCGACGGGCAGCGATGGGAGACCGGCCCCATCATCAACGACCGGCCCTCCCCGCGCGACGAGTACAATATCCGCTGCCTCTACACCGACCACACCGGCGCCCTCTGGATCGGAACCCCGATGGGGCTCTACCGCTGGCAGGGGGGGGAACTCGTCCGCTACACCCGCAAGGAGGGGCTTCCCGGCAACGAGGTGCGGGCCATCCTGGAGGATCCAGACGGCTCCTTCTGGATCGGAACCTACACGAGCGGGATGGCCCACATGCAGAACGGCGAGTTCGAGGTGTTCAACAAGACGAACGGGCTCCCGGACAACCAGGTCACCTGCTTCCTGAGGGATTCGAGCGGCGATCTCTGGATCGGCACCGGCTCGGGCCTCACTCGCCTCAAGGGGGGGAAGTTCGCAACCCTCACCCGGGAGGAGGGGCTCTATGACGACCTCGTCAACTACATGCTGGACGACGGGGAGGGTTACTTCTGGATCAGCTGCAACCGGGGGATCTACCGCATCCCCCGGGAGGAGGCCGCCGCGGCTGCCGACGGCACCCTGCGGCGTGTGGCCTCGATGCCGTTTGGCGAGGGGGACGGGATGCTGAGCGCCGAGACAAACAACGGGGGCCAGCCATCGGGCTGGAAGTCACGGGATGGACTGCTCTGGTTCCCGACCGCCAAGGGGCTGGTGCGGATCGACCCGCGAACCATTCGAAGCGCCCCCAGCCCCGCGGTCGTGATCGAGCAGGTCATTGCCGACCAGAGGATCTCCTACGGCGACCAGCTGAACACGGACTCCGGGGGCACCGCCGAGGCCGTCTCCCCCGGCGACCCGCTGGAGACGAGGGATTCCGACGGTGTCCCCACCCTGAACTTTCAGGCGGGCCATGCCCGCGTGCTGGAGCTTCGCTACACGGCGAACGTCTTTGCGGAGCCCTCCAAGGTGCAGTTTCGCTACTGGCTCGAGGGGCACGACCGGGACTGGCAGCCGGGAGGCAACCGGCGCCTCACCCACTACACCGCCCTGGGGCCGGGCAGCTACACCTTCAAGGTCAGCGCCAGCAGCCCCTACGGGGACTTCGGCCCCCCGGCCCTGCTCCGGTTCCGGATCAGTCCGTTCTTCTACCAGCGCTGGTGGTTCTTCGTGCTCTGCGGCCTCTCGGTGGTCCTGGCCGCCGCCGGCGTGCAGTCGTACCGCCTCCACATCCAACGGCGCATCCTGCAGCTCGAAAAGGAGCATGCCCTGGAGAAGGAGCGGGCGCGCATCGCCAAGGACATGCATGACGACCTGGGGGCACGGCTCACCCAGCTCGGCCTGATCAGCGAGCTCGTCGAGTCCCCGGACTTCAGGCAGGATCCCACGGCCTCCCCCCCCCTGCCCCGCGTCTCAAGCCTCGCACGGGAGGCAGTGCGCAGCCTGGATGAGATCGTGTGGGCCGTCACCCCGGGCAAGAACACCCTGGACCAGCTGGCGGGCTACCTCCTCCATTCAGCCCAGGACCTCATCTCTCCAAGCGGCATCCGGCTCGATGTGCGAATGCCCCAGCAGGTCCCCTCGAGCCCCCTCAGCTCCGAGCTTCGACACAACGTCTACCTCGTGATGAAGGAGGCCTTGAACAACGCGGTCAAACATTCCGAGGCCACCCGGATCATCCTGGAGATGTCCTTCACCTCCGGGGCGGCGCTGCTTCGCGTCACGGATGACGGCCGCGGGTTCGACCCCGGCGAAGCCGCCGGCGCGGGCAACGGGCTGGCCAACATGGCGAAGCGCGCCGAGAGCGTCGGCGCCCGGTTCGAATGCACCAGCCGGCCCGGCCATGGCACCTCGATCAGCATCGGATTTCCCCTCCCCTCCCATTCCAACCCCTGAATTCGTACCGACCCATGATTACCCACCCAGGCCAGAAGATCACCATCTCCATCATCGAGGATGACACGGGCCTTCGGGAGAGCATCCAGGCCTTGCTGAACGGCTTTCCACACCTGCGGTGCATCTCCACGCACCCCAACGCGGAGCACGCGATTCGCTACCTGCCTGAAACCCCGCCCAACGTGGCCCTGGTGGATATCAACCTTCCGAAAATGTCGGGGATCGAGTGCGTGCGACATCTCAAGACGGTGTGCAAGTCGACCCAGTTCCTGATGCTCACCGTGTACGAGGACACGGACCGGATCTTCGAGTCGCTCAAGGCGGGGGCCAGCGGCTACCTCCTCAAACGGTCCGCCCCGGCCCGCCTCGTCAGCGCCATCGAGGAGGTCTCCCAAGGGGGGGCGCCGATGACGGCCGAGATCGCCCGGCGGGTGGTCAAGTCGTTCGAGGATGCCCGGCCGGAGGGGGGGGAGTCAGTCGTCTCGCTCCTCCGCCCGCGGGAATGCGAGGTCCTCGACCTGCTGGCCAAAGGGGCCTCCTATCGGGAGATCGGCGAACAGCTCGGAATCACCTACTCCACCGTCAACAGCCACGTCAAAAGCATCTACGAACGGCTTCACGTCCGATCCCGATCCCAGGCCGTGGCCCGCTACCTCGGCCAGGGACCCACCCCCTGATCGCCGGCCCCTCCCCGGCCACGCCCCCGCCGGGAGTCCACGCACGTTTTGACAGCCCCCGACCGGCCCGGGTAGTGTCCAGCCTGTGGACGTTGTCCCACGCACGCCGACGGCCGGTTGAGTAGCCACCGCCGGGGTATGCCCCGAGTTGTATGGATCCGATGTAATTCTGTCCCGTTTTCCTCCACTCACACGGCCTGCAGGCGTACCCACGGCCCCGGCAACACATGGCATACCTCCCGCTAACGCCGTGTCGGAACGATTCGTAATGAACGCGGCTAGAACATTCCTTCTGACGCTCCTTGTCTCGCTCGCAGGGTCGGCCACGACGCTGCGGGCGGCGGAGTACTATACCTCGCCGAGCGGGCGCGCGGGGGCGGCGGGGACGCTGGACGACCCACTCGACTTCACCACCGCCATCTCGAGCGCCACCTCGCCGGCCCACGCAGGGGACACCCTCTGGGTCCGGGGCGGGATCTACAAGGCCCCGATCCCTGGGTTCGTCTTCAGCATCAGCGGGAACTCCAGCCAACCCCTGATCTTCCGCAACTACAACAACGAGCGGGCCATCATTGACGGAACCTTCAAGGCCCACGGCAGCTTCGTCTATTACTGGGGGCTCGAGTTCACGGATCTCTCCACCCCCTACCTCCCGATCACCATGACCCGCTCCGCCAAGGAGGCGCTCATGCTGGCCGGGAACTACTCCTTTTGCTCCTACTACCTCGAGTCCGCCGCCTCCTCCAAGTTCATCAACAACATCTTCCACGACTCCTTCGGGCAGATTGAGTACGGCGTCTCCTCCTCCAACTCGCTCTTCTACGGAAACATCGTCCTCAACATGGGGGAGCAGTGCTCCGACACCGAGCGGGGGGTCGGCCTCTACGCGCAAAACCAGAACGGGACGCGCGATATCGTCGATAACATCGTCGGCCAGGTGATCCTCAACGGAATCGACATCTGGAGCAGCGGCAACGCCTTCATCAACAACTTCACCGCCGACGGGAACGTCTGCTTCAACAACGGGTACGGCAAATACCAGGGAGGGCGCAACATGCTGAGCGGCGCCGGCAACGGGTGCACCAATCTCCTCATGGTCAGCAACATCCTCGCCTACTGCAAGGACAGCTACAACCGCCCCAACCTGATCGTCGGCCACGGCGGCCAGTCCTTCTCGCCGCGGATCCTGAACAACCTCATGGTCAATGGAGGGTTTGAGCTCGATGAGAGCTTCGGCGCGATGGAGTTCAGCGGCAACGAGCTCCTCTCCAGCGGCGCCTGGAACAACATGTACACGGTCTGGCCGCGGGATCACAAGCCGACCTCCTACCTCTTCGCGAACAACAAATACTACGGGAACCCCCTCATCGAGGTCTCGATCTACGTCACCAACTCCGCCACCCCCGCCGGGGCCTTCACGCGGCTGAGCGTCCCCGGCCAGTGGCAGGGGTGGCAGCAGCTCTGGAACACCTATCCCGCCGCGGGAGACCGCTTCCTGCCCGATGCCACGAGCACCTACACGGCGGCCAAGCCGACGGGGACCCGGGTGATCATCCGCCCGAACCGCTACGACCGCACCCGCGCCAACGTGACGATTCTCAACTTCGATCTCAAGAACACGGTCGACGTCGACCTCTCGAGCCTCGGGCTCCCCCCGAACACCCAGTACGAGCTCCACCCGGTCCAGAACCTCTTCAATCAGACCAACACCGGCACCTACACCGGCGGGCCGATCACCGTTCCGATGACCGGCTGGGGCATCCGCCAGCCGCCGGGGCGGGCCCTCGACCTGAGCTCCACCTTCCCGCAGTTCGGCAGCTTCCTGTTCATCGCCCGCTCGAGCACCGGCAACACCCCGCCCACCGTCGGGACCATCCCCGACCAGAGCATCAATGAGGACGCGAGCACCGGACCGATCTCGTTCACCCTCGGCGACAAGGAATCCTCCCCCGCCCTCCTCACCCTGAGCGCGGCCTCGAGCAACCTGGGGCTCATTCCGCCGGAGAACATCGTGTTCGGGGGATCGGGAGGGATCCGCACCGTGACCCTCACCCCCCTTGCCTACCAATCCGGCACGGCGGTCATCACCGTGACCGCGGACGACGGCTACGCCAAGGCCAGCCAGAGCTTCAACCTCACCGTCAAGCCGGTGAACCATGCGCCGGTCATCTCAACCGTGATCCCCACCCAGACCATCCCCATGAACAGCAGCAGCGCTGCGCTGACCTTCCAGGTCGGGGACGCGGAGACCGCGGCGAGCAGCCTCCTGGTGACGGTCACCTCCTCCAACCCGGCCCTTCTCCCGGACGCCGGGCTGGTGCTCTCCGGCAGCGACGCCGCCCGGGTGCTCAAGATCACCCCCGCGGCCGGGGTGGTCGGCACCGCCGTCGTCACCATCCATGTCAGCGACCTTCAAGCCACCACGACCACCCAGTTCACCGTGAACGTGCTGGCAACCGGCACCACCAAACCCCCGACGATCACCGACATCCCCGACCAGCAATCCCCGACCGGGGCCGCCGTCCGGAACATTCCCTTCACGATCGGCGATCTCGACACCGCGCTTACCGGCCTCACCGTGACCGCCACCTCGGGCAACACCACCCTGCTGCCAGCCTCCGGCGTGGTGCTCGGGGGATCGGGAGCCTCCCGCACCATCAGCCTCACCCCCGTGGCGGGGCAGACCGGCAGCGCCATTGTCACCGTGGCCGTGAGCGACGGAAGGAACAAGGCCCTCGAGTCGTTCGTCCTGACCGTCGGGGTCCAGGTCAACACCCCGCCCACCATCTCCAGCCTCGCCGACATCTCCCTGAGCCCCGGCACGCCGGTCGTCGGGCCCCTCTCCTTCATCGTCGGCGATGCCGAGACCCCCGCGGCAAGCCTCGCGGTCGGCGCCAGCTCCTCAAACACCTCGCTGGTGCGCGCAAGCGACATCTTCCTCAGCGGCTCCGGGGCGGTCCGCTCGATCACCGTCTACCCCGAACCGAACCAGACCGGCTCCTCGCTCCTCCTGCTCTGGGTGAGCGACGGGAAGAACTCGACCACCAACTCCCTCAAGTTCACCGTCCGGTCCGCAAACACCCCCCCGACCCTCGCCGGGCTCCCCGCCTCCACGCTCACCATGCCGGAGGACACCACCCAGGTGATCCCCTTCACGATCGCCGATGCGGAAACCCCCGCCGCAAGCCTCCAGGTGTTCGCCAGCAGCTCCGACACAAACCTCCTCCCCGCGCTCAACCTCGTCCTGGGCGGGAGCGATGCCAGCCGGTCCCTCACGATCACCCCGGCCCCCAACGCCAACGGGAATGCGGTGGTGACCGTGGCAGTCAGCGATGGGGTCAACATCACCACCAGCGCGTTCAACCTCACCGTGTCGCCCGTTCCCGACGGGCCGAGCCTCGCCGGCCTGGGGGATGTCGCCCTCTACAACACCACCGTGGCGCAGCCAGTCCATTTCACCCTCTCCGACCCCGACCTGGCCGACCCCTCCCTAGCCGGTGTGACCCTCAAGGCCTGGTCCTCCAACCCGGCCGTGATCCCGAACGCCAACCTGGTCCTCGGGGGCAGCGGCCCGGATCGCACCCTGAGCATCACCCCGGCCGCCTCCCAGGTCGGCACGAACCTCGTCTTCCTCTCCGCGTCGGACGGCTCCCTCAGCACCACCCAGAGCTTCCGGGTCATGGTCACGCCGCCGAACCAGGCCCCCGTGGTCGATGCCGGCACCAATGCCGCCATCTACGCCAGCCTCGACTACATGCTCAAGGGGAAGGTCACCGACGACGGCCTGCCCGCCAACCCGGGCCGGGTCTGGATGCAATGGTCCCTGGTCTCGGGCCCGGGCACCGTCACCCTCCTCAGCCCGGCGGTCCCGATCACCGCCGCGAGGTTGAGCACGTTCGGATTCTACCGGATGCGCCTCACCGCGACCGACGGCGAGCTCGTTGCAAGCGACGATGTCTTTGTGCTGGTCAAGCCCAACGGCGACACCAACCCGCCGGTCATGACCACGCTTCAGGTCGGCGAGGTGGCTCACGACAGCATCACCCTCAGCTGGACCACGGACGAGCCCTCCAACAGCCAGGTGGAGTACGGCGCCAACGGCGTCTTTGAGAGAAACACCCTTCTCGCAGTCACCCAGACGACCTCGCACTCAGTCACCGTCACCAACCTCCTGCCCGACACCCTCTACGTCCTTCGCGCCAAGTCACGCGACCCCAGCGGCAACCTCGCCACCTCGCAGACCCTCAGCGTCCGGACGCTCCGCAGAGCGCTGGTTTACATCCCCCTGACGGCAGCCACCGCCTCCCTCGACGTCCCGATGACCCTCATGCCCGACACCAGTTCGGCCGGGGAACCTTACCTCGGGACCCCGACCGACGCCCAGGGGCTCGCATCGTGGGATTTCTACGCCCCCGTCCCCGCCACCTACTACGTCTGGGCGCGCGTTTACGCCCCCGACACCCGGCATGACTCCTTCGACGTCACCCTGGACAACGGCACCCCCGACACCTACGACGTGGCCGAGGGAACCTGGGCCGCCCAATGGCAATGGACCCGTGTCAACGGGAGGGCCGGAGGGAACACTCCGCTCACCCTCAACCCCCGCACCTTCAGGCTCTCCGCCGGCCTCCACACCCTCGCTTTCGCAGGCCGCGAGGCCCAAACCCTCCTGAGCCGGGTGATCGTCACCGACGACCCTGACTTCGTCCCGGCCGACGGCGCGGCGGTCTCTGGAGTTGCCACAGCCTCCACTCTCGCCTCCCCGGTCTATGACGTCCCGCTTCCCCCGGGCTGGTCCCTGGTGGCCAACCCGCTTCAGCCCTCCGACCCCCACATCGCGGCGATGCTGCCGACGCCCCCCGCCGAGATGGAATATGATCGGTTCAACCCCGTCGGCGGTGACTACACCACCACGGCATTCGTGAACGGAGTCTGGGTGGACCCCTCCGTGACACTGGGTCAGGGGGAGGGTGGATTCCTGCTCAACCCCGGCCTCACCCCCTGGTCGCTGGTGCTCACGGGCGCTGTCGCTCCGAACCCGGCGGCCGTGACGCTTCATCCCGGGCTGAATCTCCTCTGCCTGAACACCCCGGTGGCGGGGAATCTCAGGCTCCTGATCAACAACTTCCCCTTCGTGGCCAACGACACCGTGCAGCAGGTCGATCCCGAGACCAAGGGGCTTGTCACCCACACCTTCAACGGTCAGCAATGGGATACCGTCCCCGTGCTCAACCTCGGGGAGTCGATCTTCATCAACCTGGTGCCGCGCTGAGCCAACCCCGTCTGCGATCCCGTTCCATACCTTCGCCCCCTCCCATGCAATTCCGCCGACACTTGAGCTGGAACAACCATCGCGAGAACGGAGTGATGGAAGCCCTCTCCCACGGAGGTGAGGTGCCGGAGCGGACCCTGCCCCGGACTCTGCCCCCCGAGCAGGCCCCACAGGACCGTGCGGAGGATGCTTCCGGGGGGTCTACGACACTCTTTTATCGTCTCAAGGGGCTGATGGCGCACAAGTCAAAGGTCAGCTTCTAGGAGGCCTCCAGGGAGGCCGCTCCGGCAGCCCCATGTGCCGAACGCGTACACGGCTCCGCCCGGAGAAATCCAACGCAGTGGGGGGGACCTGCCGCCGTAACCATCAGCCGGAATCGTCCGTGATCCGGAGTCACGGGCAGCCCCTGGCCGGGCAACGGGCGCGGGGAGGGAGGGAAGAAGCGGGCGGAAGGAAGAAGACCGGGAAAGCGGGAACTTCAGAGGGATAGGCGGGGATGGATCGCCCCATCCCGCATCCGGGCAGCTACCAAACCCGGCGGCCGGCGGCGCGGAAGCGCTCCACGGCCTCGGGGGTGGGCCACGAGTAGTACGAGCCCTTGGAGAGATCGAGCTGGCTGGAATTCAGGTCGCCCTGCTCCATGTGGGAGAGCGTCTCCAGGAGGAGGTCGGCCGCCAGCCCCTTGGAGCGGCGGATGAACCCGTCGAGCGACTCATCCGGCAGGATGTCGAAAATCGTCTGCCCGCAGAGCTCGCCGGCATCGATCGCCTCGTTCACGAAGTAGATCGAGACCCCGGCCCGGCGCTCCCCGTTTGCCAGCATCCAGAAGCTCGGCATGACGCCACGGTACTGGGGAAGGATCGCGCCATGGATGTTGAGGATCCCCCGGGGGGGGAGCGCGATGAGCGGCTTCTTGAAGATCTGGGGGCAGCTGACAGAGACCAGCAGGTCGGTTTTCTCTTCCCTGAGCCGCTCCAGGAACGAGGGCTCATTCACATCCTGCACCAGGGAGTACGGCACCCCGTGCGCCCGGGAACGCGATTCCACCGAACGTCCTCCCAGCTTGGCCGCCAGGACATGGCGCACCAGATGAGCCGTCGCCAAAGGGCCGAAGGTCCGAAGGTAGCGCCGGGCCGCCTGCAGCGAGGACTGGTTCTTGTAGAGCGGAGGCGCGGCGTACACCCGCACGGCGTGCCCCCCCTGCTTCATCACCGGGAGCACCCGGTCATAGAAGGCAGGGAGGTAAATTGGTTCCTCGGTGGTGAGAAAGGAGATGTTCATGAGAGGCTCCAGGTTGCCAGGACTTC
>DMJJ01000430.1:0-4240 GCA_003452185.1 Verrucomicrobiales bacterium
GACGCCCGTTCGCGAAGGGGCGCCCAGCCGACTGGGCAGTCGGCGATACAGCAGACAAGGCTGTCTGCGCTACGCGGGCGCCGGTTGCCCAAGCGGGAATGGGCGTCGATCCGCAAAATGTAGCGCAGGCTGCACAGCCTGCCGTATCGCCGGTTGCACAACCGGCAGGGCGTCGCTGCGCGAGGGGGCGTTGGGTAAGGAAGGGACGCCCGTTCGCGAAGGGGCGCCCAGCCGACTGGGCAGTCGGCGATACAGCAGACAAGGCTGTCTGCGCTACGCGGGCGCCGGTTGCCCAAGCGGGAAGGGGCGTCGGTCCGCAAAGGTGTGCTCTCCCCAGCACGGGGTGGGCACTCCCAGGGCGCAGGAATCCAACCGGGTCGATCCGGGTCTTGTCACCGCCTCGCGAAGGATGAACCATCGGCGCAGGACCATGTCGGAAGCCACCCTCGTTGCCGAACGCCAGGTCGAGTCGAGGATTCTCAACTCGTCCCGCACGGTGCGGATTGCCCTGCCCCCCTCGTACACGCCGGGGGAGGCTTCCCGATTCCCCGTGCTCTACCTCCAGGACGGGCAAAACGTGTTCAGCACGGCCGGCCCCCATTCCTGCTTCGGCTGGGGAAGCTGGCAGGTCGACCGCTCGGCAGCCCGCCTTGCTGCCGCCGGGCGGGCCCGCGAGGTGATCCTCGTCGCGGTGGACAACACTCCCCAGCGCTACGTCGAATACCGAGGTCCCTCAAGCTCCACCGCCAGCCCCGACGGCGCCGGGGGGTCGGCGCGGGACCCGCACGTCCGCTACCGGAGGTTCCTCATCGAGGAGCTCAAACCGATCATCGACCGCGAATTCCGAACCTGTCCCGGCCCGGCCCACACCGGGATCCTCGGTTCATCAATGGGAGGCCTCTGCAGCCTCGCCATCGCGTGGGAACATCCCGAGGTGTTTGGCCTGGCCGGATGCCTCTCGGGGGCGTTCCAGGTCGACCGGATGCACTTCCTCCGGAATACCCTCGCCCGGCACCGGGGACCTTCCAAGCCGGTGCGGATCTACCTCGACTCAGGGGTCGTTGATTACACGGGAGGAGATGACGGCTGCAGCAACACCCGCCGGGTGACCGCGGAGCTTCGTCGGATCGGCTGGAGGGAGGGGGTCGACCTTTGCCACTGGGTGGACGAACACCCGCTCGGCCCCTCGCAACTCGGGGAGACCGGGCTTCCCGAGGGAAAGTGGCACGAGGCGGAACGAAGCCAGCACAACGAGTTTTACTGGCGACTCCGGTTCCCCCGGGCGCTGGAATTCCTCCTCCCGCCGGCGGGCGGAGGCTGAGGGGTCGCCCAGGGAAGGGGTGGGGACGGGAGGTAGGGCCGACGGGCCCCGACACGGCATCGACCGATCGCCCGTCCCGCGGGCTCACTCCCCGAATCGGGCTTTCCAGAACTCCTCGAGCTGGCCCGTGTCGAAGTCGGCCAGGATCTCCCCATCCACCTCGATCACCGGGGCGAGGGTCTGGTCGGAGAGATCGACCATCTCCTGGCGGGCCGCCGCGTTGCGGGTCACGTCGAGCACCTCGTACCGGATCCCGCGCTCATCGAGCCATTCCTGGGCCTCGTGGCACCACCCGCAATACGGCTTGATGAAGAGACGGACACGCTCGGGCTTCGTGCTCATGCCGCTCCCTCCCCGGGGGTCTCCTCGGTCAGGATTGTGTCGGAGTGCTCGTACGGAGGGGCACAGCAACAGAGGAGGCAGAGGGGCTCCTTGCCGGTGTTCCAGAGCTTGTGACGACGCCCCGGCGGGATCGCGATCGCGTCCCCGGGGCGGACCGGGGCGATTTCCCCCTCGATCCGGATCCGCCCGGCACCCGAGGTGATGAAGTAAATCTCCTCCGACCGGACATGGTAGTGTTCCTGGGTGCTGCCCCCCACGGGAAGGCGGGCCTCGGCCAGGCTTTGGTTGCGAATCAAGGAGTTGCGATACGCCAGGAGCTCCCGGATCTCGGATCCGTCCTTGGTCACGAACGGCGGGGCCTGGGCCAGTTGTCTTACTTCCATACAAACCGCACCCTGCCTGAGCCTCAAGGAGGCGCAACTCCCAATTTCTCAACTCTTTTGCGTTTGACCCGGTGGCGGGTTCAGGGCTAGGTTCCGCCCTCTTAAACTAAGAACTGCTACAAACTGCATATGTTTGCGAGCTTCCGACGCTTTCAAAAACTCATCTGGGCGATGGCCGCCGTGGTCATCATTCCCCTCTTTGTCATCTTCTTCACGCCCCAGGCCGGCACGACCTTCCGCCGCTTCATGGGCGGGGGGGATGATGGCTCCGGCGAATTCGGCCGCGTCAGCGGCGAACGCGTCGAGCGGGGGGCGTTCCTGGAGGCCCAGAAGGAGGTTTATCTCCGGACCTGGCTCCATACCCGCCGGTGGCCCGAGAACGATGCCGAGCAGATCAACGAGCAGACCTACTTCCGCCTCCTGATCATCCAGCAGATCCAGGAGCTCGGGATCCATGTCAGCCAGGAGGCGGTCACCCGCACCGCCCTGAATTACGGCATCTCCGACGTCGACCAGGCCATCAAGCAGCTTCCCAAGGTCCGGTTCTCCTACACCAAGGAGGACTTCATCCGCTACTGCGAGCATGAGGCCGGACTCGTCGAGCTGACCGAGCTCGCCGGCGTCAGCGGGCAGCTCATCACCCCGCGGGAGGCGGAGGAGCGCTTCAAGCAGCAGTCGCAGGAAGTCGTTCTCGAATCCGTCTTCTTCAACTGGAGCGACCACACCAACGGGATCGCCGCCGGCGCCGACGCCGTTTCCAAGTACTACACCAACTACCAGTCCCAATACCGCCTCCCGGAGCGGCTGGTGGTCTCCTTTGCGGAATTCCCGAAGAAGGACTTCCTCACGCAAGGGGATGCGGCCCTCAGCCAGCGGGTGACCAATTTCACCGCCCTCATCGACCAGGAGTATCAGCGCCAGGGTGGAACCAACTTCACCGATCCCAACAATCCCCTGGTGGTCCTTCCCGAGAAGGAGGCCAAGGAGCAGATCAAGGAAAAGATCCGGGGCCAGTTCGCCCTCATGGCCGCCCACAACAAGGCGGCCGAGGTCGCCGACCGGATGATGAACCTCGGGGATGCCTCCCTGAAGACCTTTGAAGGCTCGATCGCGGCGGAGAAGATCGCGGTCAAGACCTCCAGCCCGTTCGACCGCTCCCACGCCCCCGCGGAGTTCAAGGGGGTGGCCCCGGAGCTGGCCGGCCGGATGTTTGAATTGACCAACAGTGCCGCGGCGGTCCTCTTCGCCCCGATCATGGGTGAGGATTCAGTCTTTCTCGCCGCGGTGAAGGAACGCCTGCCGTCGCAGGTCGAGCCGTTCGCCGCCGTGCGCGAGCGGGCCACGGCTGACTACATCAAGAACCAGGGACGCGACCTCGCGATGCGGGCCGGCAACGCCTTCTACATGAGCCTCACCAACCAGATGCCGGCCGGGAAAAGCTTCGCCGAGGTGGCCGCCGCCAGCCGCCTGAAGGTGGAGACCCTCCCGCCCTTCTCCCCCTCGACCGACAGCCTTCCGGAGCTCGCGGGGCGGATCGACATCAACACCCTCAAGAACCTCAGCTCCCGGATGACCAACGGGGCGATCAGCCGGTTTACCTACACCGCCGATGGCGGGGCTGTGATGCACCTTCGCGATCGGCGCCCGGTCTCCGAAGCCGTCCGCAAGGAGAAATACACCACCTTCCTTCAGCAGGAGCGCCTGAGCCGCATGAACGATGTTCTCAACCACTGGTTCGAGAAGATCTATCAGGCCAAGGTTCAGAAGCCGGCCTCTGCCAAGTCGGAAGAGAAGCCGCGGGCCCAGCGTTGAACCTGCCCCCCATCAAGCTCTCCTCCCCGGAGACCAAGGAGTTCTGGGAAATCCCGGCGCTCTATGAGGATGAGCACCTGCTGGCGATCTCCAAGCCGGCCCGGCTCCTGACCTCCCCGGATCGCTACGATCCGAAGCGTCCGAACCTGATGGGCCTGCTGCACGGGGCCATCGCCGCAGGCAAGCCGTGGGCCGCGGCCCGCTCCCTCACCTACCTTTCCAACGCCCATCGCCTCGATTTCGAGACGACCGGTGTTCTCCTCCTCGCGAAAACAAAGCCGGCACTCGTCGCCCTGGCCAACCTCTTTGGAACCGACAAGCCGCTCAAGCGGTACGTGGCCCTGGTCTTTGGGGAACCACCCCAGGATGCATTTGAGGAGAA
>DMJJ01000430.1:4586-6367 GCA_003452185.1 Verrucomicrobiales bacterium
CGGGGAAAGAAGTCGCGCACCGGCTTCACGGTCCTGGAGCGTTACCACGGGTACACCCTGCTCCAGTGTCGTCCATACACCGGCAGGACCCATCAGATCCGGGTTCATCTCCAGCGGCAGCGGCTCCCCATCTGTGGCGATGCGGTTTACGGGGGTCGTCCGTTGTTTCTCTCCAAGTTCAAGCGGAAGTACCGGTTGAAGGAAGGGGATACGGAGCGTCCGTTGATCAGCTCGGTGGCGTTGCATGCGGAGTTTCTTGGCCTCGCGCATCCGGTGACCGGGGCTCCGGTGGAGATCACGGCTCCCTGGCCGAAGGACTTGGCCGTGGCGGTGAAGTATCTTCGTCGCTATGCGCAGGTGTCGGGGGGCCCCGCGGAGGGCGTCGCTGAGGCGGCCGGGGAAGAAGCCCCAAGCGTCGCCCCCGAGCTCGAGTAGTCTGCGCGCGCAGGGAGGCCGAGGGTCACGGCCGCGCAAGGCGGAGGAAGCCAATGGGGCTCCCGCCCAGCGGGAGATCGAAGCCGGTGGCCGATGGAGCCCCAGGGACATCGGTCCACGTGGCTGGCTGGAGCGTGGGAGAGCGTTGCAGGCGCGCACCGTTGGACGATTCCCACTTGAGCCTCAGGATTCCGGGGGCTCCCAAGGTCGAGCGAATGAACTCAGGCCGACGCTCACACACTCCCAAACCCGCGGCCCCCTCAGGCCTTCGCAACCAACTGCCTCAACACGAAGGGGAGGATCCCGCCGTGCTGGTAATAATCGATCTCGATCGGGGTGTCGATCCGGCAACGCACCGGCACATCCTCCACGGCCCCACCCTTGCGGGTGATCCGCAGAGTCACGTCCTGCTGCGGCTTCAATGAAGGGCTCAACCCCAAGATGTCGTAGCTCTCCGTGCCGTCGAGCCGAAGCGTCTGGGCCGTGGTCCCCTCCTTGAACTGGAGCGGCAGAACGCCCATCCCGACGAGGTTCGAGCGATGGATCCGCTCGAAGCTCTGTGCGACGACCGCCCGCACCCCGAGAAGATTCGTACCCTTGGCAGCCCAGTCGCGCGAGCTCCCGGTGCCATACTCCTGCCCCGCCAGGATCACCAGCGGCGTCCGGGCCTGCGCATACCGCACCGCCGCATCATAGATGGAGAGCTTTTCCCCGGTCGGCTGGAACAGGGTGTTCCCCCCCTCTTCGCCACCCAGCATGAGATTCTTGATCCGGACGTTCGCGAAGGTCCCGCGGGTCATGATCCGGTCGTTGCCTCGACGCGATCCATAGCTGTTGAAGTCAGCAAACTCGACTCCGTTGTCGACCAGGAACTTTCCTGCCGGGGAGGACTTCTTGATCGCCCCCGCGGGCGAGATGTGGTCCGTGGTCACGGAGTCGCCAAAAATCCCGAGCGCGCGGGCGGCCCGGATCTCCGCGATGGTCCCGGGCTGCATGGAGAAGGAGGTGAAGAACGGCGGCTGCTGGATGTAGGTGCTCTTGGAATCCCACTCGTACACATTCCCCACCGAGGAGGGAATCTCGTTCCACTTCGGATTCTGGGCCGCGAAATCGGTGTAGAGACGCCGGAACACCTCGGGCTTGAGCGCCGCCTGCATCTGGTCCCGCACCTCCTGGATCGTCGGCCAGATGTCCTTGAGGAACACCGGGGCTCCATCGCGCCCCTTGCCGATCGGCTCCGTCGTGAGGTCGATATCGACCCGCCCCGCCAGGGCGAACGCCACCACGAGGGGGGGTGACATCAGGAAGTTGGCCTTGATGTTCTGGTGGACCCGGGCCTCGAAGTT
>DMJJ01000430.1:6743-16485 GCA_003452185.1 Verrucomicrobiales bacterium
GAGTTGCCGATGCACGTCGTGCAGCCGTAGCCGACGAGGTTGAACCCGAGCTTGTCGAGGAACGGCTGCAGCCCGGTCTTCTGGAGGTAGTCGCTGACAACCCGCGACCCGGGGGCCAGGGAGGCCTTGACCGCAGGGTTGACCGTCAGCCCGCGCTCCACCGCTTTGCGGGCCACAAGCCCCGCGGCGAGCATGACCGTCGGGTTGGAGGTGTTCGTGCAGCTGGTGATCGCCGCGATGAGCACCGACCCGTGCCCCAGAGTGGCCGGGGAGCCCCCCACGCCGGCGACCTCCGCCCGCACGGTGGAGAACTCCTCCGCCTTCTTCCCAAATCCGTTTTCGGTGACCGGCTTGGAGAAGGCCCCGTGGAAATCCTGCTTGAGCCGGGAGAGTTCGATCCGGTCCTGCGGACGCTTCGGCCCGGCGACGCTCGGCACCACCGTGGCGAGGTCGAGCTCGAGCTCCTGGGAGTAGCCGATCTGGCCCTTCTGGGGAATGCCCCAAAGCCCCTGAGCACGGTAGTAGTTCTCGTAGGCCCGGCAATGCTCCTCGCTCCGGCCCGTGGCGCGGAGGTAGTTCACACACTCCCCATCGATCGGGAAGAACCCCATCGTCGCCCCGTACTCGGGAGCCATGTTTGCAATGGTCGCCCGGTCCACGAGCGGCAGGGCCGCAGCCCCGGGGCCGTAAAACTCCACAAACTTCCCGACCACCTTCGCCTTGCGGAGCAGCTGCGTCAGGGTCAGGGCGAGGTCCGTTGCCGTCACCCCCTCGCGGATCGAGCCCGTGAGGTGCACCCCGACGACGTCCGGCGTCAGGAAGTAGACCGGCTGGCCGAGCATCCCGGCCTCGGCCTCAATCCCACCCACACCCCAGCCAACGATCCCGATCCCGTTGATCATCGTCGTGTGGGAGTCGGTGCCGACGAGGGTGTCGGGATAGTAGATCCCTCCCTGCTCCAGGACACCCTTGGCGAGGTACTCCAGGTTCACCTGATGGACAATGCCGATCCCGGGAGGGACGACCTTGAAGGTGTCGAAGGCCTGCATGCCCCACTTGAGGAACTGGTAGCGCTCCCGGTTCCGCTGGAACTCGAGATCGAGGTTCTTCTGAAGCGAGTCGGCGCTGCCGGCGAAGTCGACCTGCACCGAGTGATCGACCACCAGGTCAACGGGCACCAGGGGCTCGATGATCTTGGGATTCTTCCCCATGGCGGCGACCGCCGAGCGCATCGCGGCGAGGTCGACCAGCAGCGGCACGCCGGTGAAGTCCTGGAGGACGATCCGGGCCACGACAAACGGGATCTCCGCGGTGCGGTCGCACTTCGGCTGCCATTGGGCGAGCTCCCGCACGTTTTGTTCATGCACCTTCCGGCCATCGCAGTTCCGCAGGACCGACTCCAACACGAGCCGGATCGAGACCGGGAGGCGTGAGATCGTCCCGAGGCCCGCCTTCTCGAGGGCGGGGAGGGAATAGAACCGGCCGGTCTTGCCGTTGCCGAGGTCGAAGCTCTGGAGTGATTGAAACAGGTTGTGCGGTGCGCTCATACAAAATCAAAAGCCGCGGGGACGCGCGGCAGGAGCCGAAAATGAGCGGCCCCGCCGCGGGTGTCAAGCTGCCCAAGCAGGATCCCGTGGCGATGGGGGGGGAAGTTTGAGTTTGCCGCAGCGTCCCGAAACCCCTTAGCTCTCGGCAGAGATGAGCTTTTTGGCTCCATTGTTCCTCGTGGGAGCTGTCGCCGTCGGCTTGCCGATCCTGTTCCACATGATCCGCAAGACGATCCGGGAGAAGCAGGTGTTCAGCTCCCTGATGTTCCTGCTTCCCACCCCCCCGAAGCTCACCCGCCAAAGCCGCCTCGAAAACCTGCTCCTGCTCCTGCTCCGGTGCGCGGTGGTGATCCTCCTGGCCCTGGCCTTTGCCCGCCCCCTGATCCAGAAGGGAGTCGATCCGGACCCCGCGGCCGGGGCCGGCCGCCAGGTCGCCCTCCTCGTCGACACCAGCGCCAGCATGCGACGGGAGGACCTCTGGGCCCAGGCCCTGGAGAAAGCCCGCACCCTGGCCGAGGCCGCGGGCCCCGGAGATCTCGTCGCCCTCTACACCTACGACCGCCATCTCCACCCGGTGGTCACCTTTGAACGGGCCCGCACCACCTCCCCGGCCGAGCGAAAAAACCTCCTCCGGGAGGCGATCGCGGGGCTCAAGCCGGGATGGGGACGGGCGGACCTCGGCCCCGCGGTCATCGCGACCGCGGAGCTCTTTGAGTCGGCCACCGGCACCAGCACCCCCACCCCCGGGGCGGAACGCCGGATCGAGCTGGTTTCGGATCTGGCCGAGGGATCCCGCCTCGACGGGCTCCAGGGACATGAGTGGCCCCGGGACCTCAAGGTCTCGTTGAACCGGGTGAAGCCGAAGCTCACCACCAACGCCGGCCTGCAGCTGCTTCCCGAGCGAGGGGCCGAGGAGGCCGCCGACGGGGCCACCCTGCTCCGGTTTCGGGCGATGAACGCCTCGGACGCCCAGCGTGAGCAATTCCATCTCCGAGTCCGGGGCGGCGCCACCAACACCCCCGCCACCCTCGACCTCTACGTCCCCCCGGGACAGAGCCGGGCTCTCTCGGTCAGCCTCAGCGGCACCGAGCCGGCGGAGCTCCAGCTGGAGGGGGATGATGCCGACTTCGACAACCGGGTCAGTTGGGTTCCCCCGCTCCAGGAGGCCGTTCGAATCCTTTACGTCGGCACCGATGCCCCAACCGATCCCAACCGGAGCGCCTACTATCTCCAGCGGGCTTTCAACCCCACGCGTCACCGTCGATTCGAGATCCTTCCCTCATCGTCGCGACGAGCGAGCTGGCCCCGCCCGTCGCCCAGGGGCTTCGGGCGATGGTTGAGGGGGGCCGCACCCTTCTCTATGCCCTCCCGGACGCAAAGCCGGCCACCCTCGCGGGGCTCGCGGCGCTGATGAATATCGGCGAGGCCCGCGGCGAGGAGGCCCCGACGAAGCGAAGCTTCTCCCTCCTGGCGCAGGTGGATCTGGCCCATCCCCTCTTCACGGCGTTCGCGGATGCCCGGTTCAACGATTTCACGAAGATCCATTTCTGGCGCCACCGGAGGCTGGTCCCAGAATCGCTGCCCGCCGGGGTCCGGATCATCGCCGCATTTGACGACGAATCCCCCGCCCTGATCGAGGTGCCGATCGGCCGTGGCACCCTGCTGATCCTCACCTCGGGATGGGCCCCGGGAGACAGCCAGCTCTCCCTCTCGACCAAGTTCGTCCCCCTGCTCTACTCCGCCCTGGAAAGGAGTCGCCCCCCGGCAGCCTCCAGCGACAGCCTCTCGGTCGGAGACCGGATCCCCTCCCAAGCCTGGGGCACGAACACGACGCGCACGCTGCGGCGTCCGGATGGAACCGAGGTGGACGTTGCCGCCACCCCTTCCGCCCTCGAGACGGACCAGCCCGGCCTCTACCTCGCCGTGCAAAGCGGTGTCCGCCTCGCGGTCAATCTCCCGCCCGAGGAGAGCCGCACCGCTCCCCTCCCGCCGGACGCACTCGAAAAGCTCGGCGTTCCCCTACTCCACGCGGTCAGCGAGAAGGAGGCGGGACGGGCGGAGGAACGGAAGCGGATGCTTGCGGCCGCGGAGCTGGAAAACCGACAGAAGCTCTGGCGATGGGTTCTCGTGGCCGGCTTCCTCTTTGTCCTGGGAGAAACCTGGCTCGCGGGGCGCCTCACGCAGCCGCGGCCCGCACCCGCCACCTCCTGACCCCGGGAGCCCGGGGATCCGAAACCCGAAGTCCGGGGGCCGAGGCCCGAGGCTTGGAAGGATCCTACCCCCCGATCGCCTGCCCCACCTGGTCGAAGTACCCCATCCAGAAGGAGACAATCTGCCAGGCCACGGCCAGGATCACCGCGCCGAATACCAGCCCGCCGAGGATCACCACCGCCAGCCGGGTTTTGCTGTTGGCCTGCTCCTCGTAGTAGAGATGGAGGCGGAGGAGGGTTTCGTCGATCTTGCCGCTCAGCTCCGCCGAGTAGTACTGCTGGGCAAACTCCGGGGGAAACACCCGGCTCTCCCCGACGAGCTCCGCAGGGGTGCGCCCCTGCTCGAGCTGTCGGGGAAACTGCCTCACGGCTGAGTGCACGATCGAGGACCCGCTCGCCGCCGCCGCCAGGCTCCACGACTGGATCATGTCGGTGCCGGCGTTGATGAGGGCCTCCAGGGCCATCGTGAGCCGGGAAAGCGCCATGCACCGGCGAGCCCCGCCCACGACGGGAACGAGGTCGAGAACGCGGTCAAGAGAGGCCCGCACCAACTCACCCCGGGTCCCCTGGGCCAGGTAGGCCACGACCCCGACCCCGATGTAAAACGGGGCAAGCAGGAGGGCCTTTTTCAGGATGAAGGAACCAACCGTCCCCTGAAGCACCAACCCCGTGAGGGCGGTCACAGGGAAGATCAGCACCGCGAGATGCATCAGGAAGACCGGGTAGGCCAGGGACCAGAGGGTCCGTCGAAGAATCTTCGCCCGCTCCTCGTAGTAGGAGGCGAGCTTCTTGAAACAGGAGGGAAGGCGGCCGCTTTTTTCCCCCGCCGCCATGAGGGCGATGTCGAAGGGAGGCAGCCAGTCCGCCGCACGCGCCAGCGCGGTGCCAAAGGTGTCCCCCTCACCGATTCGAATCGCCACCGCGTCCAAACCACGACGCAGCGACGGAACGTGGGTTTGGTTGCGAACGGTCCGAAGCGCCTGAACCAGGGAGAGGCCCGCCTCGGTCATTTGGGCGAGCTGATAGTAGAACTGGGCCCGGCGCGCCAACTGGAAGGGCGTGACGATCATTTGGCCTTGGCGCACGGCCGGGGCATGGAACCGCCCGCCCCCTCATCCGCCGCGCCTTACAGGAGCTTGTCGATGGCGTCCTTGAACTTCTTCTTGGGCCCCATGCCGACGATCTGGCCGGCGATCTGGCCCCCCTTGAACAGCAGGATGGTCGGAATCGACCCGATGTTGAACTGCACCGCAAGGTCCTGGTCGTTGTCGATGTTGACCTTGCCGAACTTCACCTTCTCACCGTACTCGGTCGCGAGTTCATCGATGGTGGGAGCAAGCATCTTGCAGGGACCGCACCATTCAGCCCAGAAATCGACGAGAACCGGAACGGTGGAGGAGAGGACCTCCTGCTTGAAGTTGGTGGTGGTCAGGGTGAGGACGTTGGCAGCTGCCATAAACTTGAATCAATGGGTTGGTGAGAGTCGGCTCGGATCGTGTCAGGATCAGTTCTTCGCCGGAAGCGGAGCCTCCAGGGAGAGGCCGTTGCCCGGCTTGATGTGCTGGGTCGCTGGAGTTATTGCATCCCGGTCTGGGCAGTGGCGTTGAGCAGGAAAATGCTCACCACGGCGACGATTCCAAGGACGGCGGCAGCCGCCGCGAGTGCGATATCCAAGCCCGAGGCGGCACGGCCGGCAGGAGCCGGGCGCGGCGCGGAGGGAGCCTTGGCGGGGGCGGCAGCGGTCGGGGCCGCCGCTGCGGCAGCCGCCTGTCCCGGGGGCTTGGCCAGAGAGCTCGAGGGAGCACCGGCGGCCGGCGGGGTCGGAGGAGCCGGGTTTTTCGAGGCCGGAGCCGCGACGGGCGGGGCCGCAGCAGCAGGGGCCGCCGGAGCCGCAGCCGCCGTAGCAGGAGCCGCGGCCGGAATCGAAGGGAGCTTGATCGTCGAGGAGGCCTGCTTCGGGGGGGTCGGAAGAGGAATCCGAACGGTTTCCTTCTTCGGCTGAACCTTGGCGGCTTCCGCGGGCTTCGGGGGGACAGCCCCGGGATTAGGATTAGAATCGGACATATAAAGTTATGACAACGCCAACCTAAAGTTGTGCCACCGGGGTGTCAATCTCTGTCAGCCCCGCTCTGGGCACGGGGGCCGGCGACACCCCGGAGGGGTCACCGGCCCCGTGCACCTCGGAAAGTTGCGGACTAGCCGCGATAGCGCCGCTCACCGCGGTCGCCACGGTCACCACGATCCCCGCGATCGCCACGATCCCCCCCACGGTCAGGACGGGGACCCCGATCGCCACGGAAGCCACCACCGCCACCCCCCGGAGGACGCTCTTCACGGGGACGAGCAATGTTGACGGTCAGGGCGCGACCCTGGAATTCCTTCTGGTGAAACATCTCAACGGCCTTTTGGGCCTCCTCTGCGGTTCCAAATTCCACAAACGCAAACCCACGGGAACGCCCCGTAAACTTGTCCAGCACCACGTTCACGGAACTGACCACCCCGGCCGCGGAGAAATAATCCTGAAGATCATTGTCCATGGTCTGGTAGGAGAGATTGCCAACAAACAGTCTCGACTCGTTCATAACCATCTATGACGCCCAAAAACCGGTGGGAGATTCTGCCCTGGCAGGAATTCTGTTTGCCCAATCTTTTCGCCCAACACCTCGATGGACTCCGGACAAGCTGTCACCGTGACACCGACACCGCGCGTTTTTGAACCAATAGGAAACACGCTGTAACAAAAAGTGAAAACCGTCAACCCGCAAACTGATCACTGTTAACAGACGAGCTGATCTGTCTTACTTTCGCGCCATGCGCTCCTTGCTCACCAATCGGCAGCGGATCGAAAAGCTGTTGCCCCGATTTTTGGCACTCGGACTGGCTCTCGCCCCGGCGGCCACCCGGGGGGCCGATCCCTCCGCGGGGGAGGGACAATTCCTCTCCCGGACCCGCCAACTCCTCTTCGAGGGGCGCCGGAGTGGCGAGGGCTATTTCTCGCCCGACGGGCGGGCCCTCACCTTCCAGAGCGAACGCGACCCGGCCAATCCGTTCTACCAGATCTATCTCCTCGACCTGGAGTCGGGCGACACGCGCCGCATCTCCCCCGGGGTGGGGAAGACCACCTGCTCCTTCTTTCGCCCCGGAACCGACGAGGTGATCTTCGCCTCGACCCACCTCGACCCCGAGGCGGCGGCCAAGCAGAAGGCGGAGCTCGAGTTCCGGGCCTCCGGGAAAACGCGCCGCTACTCCTGGGACTACGATTCCCACATGGACATCTTCAGCGTCCGGCGCGACGGCACCGGCCTTCGCCGTCTCACCGACGCCGAGGGGTACGATGCCGAGGGGGCCCTCTCGCCCGACGGCCGGCTGATCGTGTTCTGCTCGCTGCGGGACGCCTACCCCGCCAGCAAGCTCAGCCCCGAGGACCGCAAGCGGCTCGAGACCGATCCCTCATGGTTTGGGGAGATCTACCTCATGAACGCCGACGGATCGAACCAGCGACGCCTCACCCGCAAGCCGGGCTACGACGGAGGACCGTTCTTCTCCCCGGACGGAAAGCGGATCCTCTGGCGCCGCTTCGACGAGACGGGCGTCAACGCCGACATCTACACCATGGACCTGGAGGGGGGGGACGTCCGGCGCCTGACCGACTTCGGGTGCATGTCCTGGGCCCCCTATTTCCATCCCTCCGGCCGTTATGTGGTGTTCACCGCCAACAAGCTCGGGTTTGAGAACTTCGAGCTCTTCATCGCCAGCGCCGAGGGAGATCGCGAGCCGGTCCGTGTCACCCATACCGACGGGTTTGACGGACTTCCCGTCTTCTCCCCCGATGGCCGCAAGCTCTCCTGGACCAGCAACCGCACCCCCGACGCCCAGTCGCAGATCTTCCTCGCCGACTGGAACCATGAGGCCGCCCTCGCGGCCCTTGAATCGTCGCCCCCGCGGATCCCGGGAGGGGCCAAGCCCGATGCCCTCCCCGGCTCCAGGGCCGGCGCCGCGGCCGCGGCGGTTCGCCCCCCCTCCAGCGGCCCCGCCGCGGGGGGCCTCTCCGCCGACATCACCGAGCAGGACCTCCGGTCCCACGTCGGCTACCTCGCCTCGGATGAGCTCGAGGGGCGCAAGACCGGCACCCCCGGGGCCGCGCTCGCCGCCGGATACATCCGCACCCGGCTCACCGAGGCGGGGCTTCGCCCACTTTCCGCGGACGGCTTTGACCAGCCCTTTGAGTTCACCGCCAGCACCGAAGTGGTGGCCCGCGACAACACCCTCGTCCTCACCCGGAGCAACACCCCCGCCCTCCCGTTTGTCCTCGACCGCGACTTCCGCCCGCTCGGCTTCACCACCACGGGCAAGGTCGAGGGGGAAGTGGTCTTCGCCGGCTACGGGCTGGTGGTCCCCGGCAAGGGGAGCGAAGGCTATGACTCCTACGCCGGGGTCAATGTCTCGAACAAGGTGGTCCTTGTCCTCCGCTACGTCCCCGAGGGAGTGGAGCCGAAGCGACGTCAGGAACTCAACCGCTACGCCGGCCTTCGCTACAAGGCGATGATGGCCCGCGAACGCGGGGCCCGCGCCCTGCTCGTGGTCACCGGACCCAACTCCCCGAACGCCGGAGAGCTGATCCCGATCTCAACCGACGGAAGCTTTTCCGGGTCGGGCATCCCGGCCGCGTGCGTCGGCACAAACCTCGTGGAGGCCCTCTTTGCCGCGACGGGCAAGGATCTCAAGGGGCTCCAGTCGGGCCTCGACAACGAGGCACCACACGCCGAGGGAAGCTTCGCGTTCCCCGCAACCCGGATCGCGCTCTCGACCGGCGTTCGCCAGATCAAGCAGACCGACCGGAACGTCATCGGCCTCCTCCCGCCGAGCCCCGGGGTTCGCGAGTACGTGATGATCGGCGCCCACTACGACCACCTGGGACGCGGGGACGGGAACTCGCTTCACCACAAAGGGGAGGAAAACCTCATCCACAGCGGCGCGGATGACAACGCATCCGGGGTCTCCGCCGTGCTCGAGATCGCAGCCGCCCTCGGCACCTCGGACCGCATCACCACCCGGCTTCCCGCCCACCGGGGCCTCATCGTCGCCCTCTGGTCCGGGGAGGAGATCGGGCTTCTCGGCTCCTACCACTACGCCGAGCATCCCCTTGTCCCCCTGACGAACGTGGCCGCCTATATCAACTTCGACATGGTGGGACGCCTCCGGGAGAACAAGCTCACCCTCCAGGGGACCGGCTCCTCGACCACGTGGCGCCGGCTCGCCGAGAAGCGGAACGTGGCGGCCGGGTTCTCCCTCTCCCTGCAGGAGGACCCCTACCTCCCGACCGATGTCACCGCCCTCTACCCCAAGGGGGTGCCGGTGCTCAATTTCTTCACCGGAAGCCACGACGACTACCACCGACCGACCGACAAGGCCGGGACCTTGAACTACGAGGGGCTGGAGCGGATCACGCGCTTTGCCGCCGGATTCGTGGACGACCTCCTCAAGCCGACCGAGGCGGTCGACTACGTGAAGGTCACCACTTCCGGGGGCGGGTCCGGGGGACGCGAGACGCTCCGGGCCTTCCTGGGGACGATCCCGGACTACGGCACCGAGGTGGCCGGCGTGAAATTGAGCGGCGTGCGCGGCGGAAGCCCGGCCGACAAGTCGGGCCTCAAGGGTGGGGATATCATCATCCAGTTCGCCGGCCAGAAGATCGCCAACATCTACGACTACACCTACGCCCTCGACGCGGTGCGCATCGGCAAACCGGTGGAGATCGTGGTGACTCGCGGCCCGGAGAAGCTCACCCTCACCGTCATTCCCGAGGCCCGGAAGTAGGGGCGCCAGACTCCCCCTGGTCGGCGAGAAACCGCTGATACAGGAATGAGGAGCCCATGGCGATGGTCGCCACGCCGATCAGCGCCCCGATCCGGTAAAGGCTGTCGAGCCGCGCCAGGTCGTGCAGAAAGAGCTTCATGAGCGTGACCCCGAGCAGGGCCACCCCCG
>DMJJ01000360.1 GCA_003452185.1 Verrucomicrobiales bacterium
CCGCGATCAGCGTCGATCCCGAGACCTACGAGGTGCGGGCCGACGGGGTTCCGCTGGTGTGCGAGCCCGCCCGCAGTCTGCCGCTGGCGCAACGCTATTCCCTGTTCTGACCCATGACGCCCCGGATTCCATCGACCACGGGAACCGCCCCCCTCCGCGGCCGCGGCAGCCCCGCGGTTGCGGGGGATCCCGCGGCCCGCGCCGGGGCCGACCCATGGCTCCTCTGGCAGCTCGCCGATTCGGCCTTCCCGACGGGCGGATTTGCCCACTCCTCAGGGCTTGAGGCGGCCCTCCAGAGCGGGGGGGTCCGGGGACGGGCCGGGCTGGAGGGGTGGCTCCAGGCCAGTCTGGTCCAGCTCACCCATGCGGCCCTCCCGTTTGTCAACGCGGGGTACCGGGGGGACCCACCCCTCGGGGAGGTGGACGACCTCTGCGAGGCGTTCACGACCAACCACGTCGCCAACCGTGCGAGCCGCGCCCAGGGGCGGGCGCTCCTCCAGGCCGCGCGCCGCATCTTCCCCGACCTCGCGGCCGAGCCTCCCACCCCGCCCCCCCACAGCCACCAGGCCCCGGTGTTCGGCGCCGTGATGCGCGGGCTTGGGCTCCCGCACACCGAGGCGCTCCTCCTCTTCACCTTCGCCCATGTCCGCGGGGTGGTCGCCTCGGCCGTGCGGCTGAACATCATCGGGCCCATGGAGGCGCAGGCCCTCCAGTTCCGGTTTGGGCCCCGGGCCCGGGAAGCCGCCGACCAGGGGGCCCGGCTCGGCCTCCAGGACCTGGCCCAGACCGCCCCCCTCCTCGACCTCTGGCATGCCACGCACGACCGCCTCCATTGCCGGCTGTTTCAAACCTGACGTCACCATGGCTTCCCCCCACCCAACCCCCAACCCCGGAGACCCGCATGCATCCCCATGACCACCCCCACCACCACGGAGACCATGGCCACACGCACGAGCCGATGGAGCACGCCGGGCACTTCCACGAACGGGAGCTCCCCCTGGACCGGGACTTTGCAGCACGGGCCTTCACCGTCGGGGTCGGAGGCCCTGTCGGCAGCGGCAAGACCGCCCTCATGCTCCAGCTCTGCCTCAGGCTCCGGAGCTCGATGAGCATCGCGGCGGTGACGAACGACATCTTCACCCGGGAGGATGGAGAATTCCTTGTCCGCCATGAGGCTCTGGACCCGGCGCGGATCCGTGCCGTTGAGACCGGCGGATGCCCCCACGCCGCGATCCGCGAGGACATTTCCTCGAACCTGCTCGCCCTGGAGGACCTTCACCGGATGCACGACACCGAGCTCCTGCTCATCGAATCGGGCGGGGACAACCTTGCCGCCTGCTACAGCCGCGAGCTGGCCGACTATACCATCCAGGTGATCGACGTCGCCGGAGGGGACAAGATCCCGCGGAAAGGGGGCCCCGGCCTGACCCAGAGCGATCTCCTCGTGATCAACAAGACCGACCTCGCCCCGGCTGTCGGAGCCGACCTCGGGGTCATGGCCCGCGATGCCCGCAAGATGCGCGGCCCCGGGCCGTTTGTGTTCGCGCAGGTCAAGAACGGTGTCGGATTGGACGAGATCCTGGGTCACATCCTCCATGCCTGGCAGCATGCACACGACGTGGCCCACCACCACTGAGGCCCTCACCCTCCCTGGCCCCGCGCCCACCCGGAACGTCGGGAGGGCCGGGAACGAGGGTCGAACCCTGCAGTACTACGTGCCCTATGAAAACCGGGTATCTGATCGACATGGACGGGGTCATCTACCGGGAGAACCAGCTCATTCCAGGGGCTGAACGGTTTGTCTCCGCCCTCATGGCCCAGGGATGTCCCTTCCTCTTCCTGACCAACAACTCCGCCCCCACCCCCGAGGATCTCTGCGTCCGGCTTCGGCACATCGGGATCCAGGGGCTTTCGCCGCGGCACTTCTACACCTCCGCCCTTAACACAGCCGAATTCCTGAGCGAGACCCACCCCGGGTGCACGGCCTTTGTCCTGGGGGAAGGCGGCCTCCTGACAGCCCTTCACGACCAGAAGATCGCCAACGACGCCATCCGCCCCAGCTACGTCGTGGTGGGGGAGGGTGCGCCGACCATGGAACGCCTCTCCAAGGCCCACGAATGCATCGAGCGAGGGGCGAGGCTTCTGGCCACCAACCCCGACAACTGGTGTCCGGTCTCTGCAGAAAAGACGCGCCCAGGCGCCGGCGCCACAGCTGCCTTCCTGGAGGCAAGCACGGGGAGGAGGGCCTACTACCTCGGGAAGCCGAACGGATACATGTTCCACCGTGCCCGCCACAAACTCACGGAGCTCGCCCGGGGTGAGGTGAGGGATGTGGTGATGATCGGCGACACCATGGAGACGGACGTCCGCGGGGCCCTGGAGGCCGGGCTCCCCTCCTACCTGGTCCTCAGCGGCTCCACCCAGATGGAGGACATTGGAGATTATGTCTACCAGCCGACGCGCGTGCTCCAGAGCGTGGGCGACCTGGTGGAGGAGATCCTGACCGGCAAAGGGTCGGATCGCCTCAACAGCCCCGTCTACCAAGAGGGGGATGCCAAGGCGACACGCATTGTGGGGAACCGCCACCAGACGGATGTCCTCGCCATCAGCAAACCCCGCCCCCGCCCCGCCATGACCAAGTAGCATCTGCGCATGCGGGATCTGAACCGCACATCGCCTGGATGGGCGCGGACGGGACGGGAACAAACCCCGGGCTCCACCACCATCCCGCCGACCCGCGGAGGGAGTCCCCCCCTGGGATGAAAGGGGGCGTGAAAAAGTTCCCGCCGTGGGTCAGGGTCGCGGCGTGCTGAAGACCGTAAGCCGGGCGGAGTACGTGGAGCTGACGCTGTTGTTCCTGATCCAGGGGGCGGCGCTGGGGATGTGGTTTGTACCGCTGAGCGCGGTGCTCGATGCCCATGGCTTTCACGCCATCAAACCCCTCGCCTACGCCACCTCCGCCACCGCGGCCTTCGTCTCCCCGCTGATTTTTGGCGCCATGGCCGACCGGCATGCCTCCCCGGTCAGGGTCCTCCGGGGACTCTCGATCGCCACCTCCATCGCAATGACCCTTGCGAGCACGGCCATCCGGTTCCACGCCCCCTCGTGGGTCGTCCTCTGCCTCATCCAGGCCCACGCCCTTTGCTCCTCCCCCACCTGGAGCATCTCCTCAAGCATCGTGTTCTCGCGGATCGACGATCCCCGGCGCGACTTCGGCCCGATCCGCGCCATGGCCACGCTCGGGTGGATGGCCGGCTGCTGGATCGTCAGCGCCCTGGGGGCCGACGCCACGACCGCGGCCGGCTACAGCGGGGCCGCAATGTGGATCGGCGTTACGGTGTTCACCTTCTTCCTGCCCGAGGTCGACTCCCCCCGGGTCGAGGGGTCCCCCACCCTGCGGGAACGCCTCGGGCTCGATGCCCTCGCCTTGCTCAAGGATCCCAACCACCGCGTCGTCTTCATCACCGTCGCCCTGTTCGCGATCCCCATCTCGGGATTCTACCCCTACACCCCGCCTCACCTCCGGGAGCTGGGGCTCCTGCACACCAGCGCCTGGATGACTCTCGGCCAGGTGACGGAGGTGGTCTCGATGGGGATGCTGGGCCGCCTCCTGTTGAGATGGAGGCTGAAGTGGATCTTCGCGGCCGGCCTGGCATGCGGCGTGGTCCGTTTCGCCCTCAGCGCCGTCCATGGCCCGGTCTGGCTGCTCGCGGGCGTCCTCCTCCACGGGAGCTCCTACACCCTTGTGTTCATCACCGCGCAGATCTACCTCGATCAGCGGGTCGATCCCTCGTGGCGCACCCGGGCCCAAGCCTTGATGACCCTCCTGAGCAGCGGGGTGGGAAACCTCTCCGGGTATCTCGGGGTCGGCCTCTGGTTCGGGCTCTGCTCGGCCGGGGGGACGGGGACCTCATGGACGCTCTTCTGGAGCGGGCTCTCCCTGGCATCGGCCGTCGTGCTCGGCTACTTCCTCACGGTGTACCGGGTCTCGGGGGCCCGACCCGGAAGCGCCGCCTGAGCGGGAGGCGGAGGAGAGTGGCGAAGGGAGGAGGGGATCGGCTCAGCTCACCGGGGTCACGTCGACCGCCACCGAGAGGGTGTGGTGACCGCTCCCGACGATCACGCCCCGGAGCGGGCTGACGTCGGAGAAGTCCCGGCCCCAGGCCACCGTGACGTGCCGGTCCCGGGGCCGGACGTCGTTCGTCGGATCGATGTCGACCCACCCCGGCTCTCCACACCAGACGGAAACCCAGGCGTGGGAGGCGTCCGCCCCGACCAGCTTTGCCTGGCCCGGCGGAGGAAGGGTCTCCAGGTAGCCGCTGACGTAACGGGCAGGAAGCCCGACCGACCGGAGGCACGCGATCATGAACTGGGCGAAATCCTGGCAGACACCGCGGCGTGTCTTGAAGAACTCGGCCACCGGGGTCGTGACCGACGTGGCCCGGGGGTCAAACGTGAAGTCGTCGTGGATCCTCCGGCTCAGGTCGAGTGCCCCGGCCAGCACCGGGCACCCGGCGGGGAAGGAGGCCCGGGCATACTCCCGAAACTCGGGCCTGCGGGGGATCTGTGGCGAGGGGAAGACAAACTCGACCGGGGCGATCGGGTCGGGAAGCAGCTCCAGCCCGAACCGATCCCGCACCTCCTCCCAGGCCGGGGTCTTCGACGGGTCACAGGGGACCGGCGTATCAACCTCGACCAGGTTGAGGGAGGTGATTTCCAGGCGCCGATGAGCCCCCTCCAGAGTGAGGAAGGTGGCGGTGTTCCCAAAATGGTCCTCGTGGGTGCTCCGGGTGGTCGCGTTGGGAAAGGTCTCCACCCGGTGCTCGGCACAGCGCTGGTGCGGAAGCTCACGCGGGGTCAGGCGGGCGATGTGGTGCGAGAGCAGGACGTCGTTGTCGTACTCGTAGGCGGTTCGATGTCGGATCTCGTATCGCATGGGGCCCGGGCTCAGCTGACACGCGAGTCGGCGTGCGTGAAGTAGTGAAGGCAAAGGGCATCCGAGGTCGCCGTGACATCACGGGTCAGGGCCTCGAGCAGGAAGGCAAGCCCTCCGCGACCCTCGCGACCGGCGGCCTCCCCGAGCTCCAGCGCATCGGCCATCCGCAACCTCGCAGCCGCCTGCTCCAGGTACCCGCCCTCAGGGCCGGCGCCGCCCACTCCCCCGCCCGCCGAGGGAAGCTCTGTCACGTCGGCCAGGAGCGCCTTGAGCTGGAAGGCCACCGACCTGGGATTGGTGTCGTCCAGGAGAAGGAGGTCGATGACCCCGCTCAGCTGCGGACGCGCGAAGTAGCGCCGGCGGTAGGTCATCACGCTGTCGGCAACCTCGAGGAGGGGGTCGAGGAGGAGCGCCCCCTCGGGATCGGTCCGAACCACGGCCGTGAGCAGCGAGAGGACGTGGAGGATGCGCTCCAGCCGCCGCCCGATGTCGAGAAACAGCCACCCGTGGCCGCGGGTCATGTTCTCCATCGCCATCCCGTTGAACCCCGCGAGGTCCAGGATGAGGGTGTTCAGCAGGCTCAGCGACTCGGTGACCGGCAGGTGTCCCGGCCTGGCCTGGGCATCCATCTGGAGCTTGTTGAAGATGCGCCAGGTGTCGGCCGTGAACCGGTCCCGGACCACGAACGCGATGTGGCGAAGCCGGGCCAGCACCTCGCGCACGCTCCCAAGACGGCTGGCCTGGTAGATGAGGAGCAGGACCTGCCGCTCGATCTTGGCGGTCGACTCCCCCTCGGCCGCCGTGGCCGCCGGCACCAACTCGAGCGCCACGAGCAGCTTTACCAGGCCGGGGAGCTCCGGCGGGGCGCCGGCGGCCCCCTCGCCCGAGAGGCGGGAGATCACCACGCGCAGGAGCCGCACCGTATCCTCCAGCCGCTCTGCGTAGCGCCCGAGCCAGAAAAGGTTATCCGCCACCCGGCTCGGCACCTCCGAGGGTTGACGCTCGATCCGGACGACGGCTGGCGCCGGCCGCAGCAGGGTCACCGTGCTCACCGGCCCGTCGGTCAGGACCCATGTGTCCTTGCTCGATCCGCCGCTTTGGGTCGAGACCACCGACCCCCGCCGGCCGGCCGCAATCCGTGTGAGCCCCCCCGGCATCACGTGGACGCCGTCCGGGGAGGCGCAGATGAACGCCCGCAGGACGAGGCTCCGGGGGACGAGTCCTCCCTCCAGGAGCACCGGGGCGGTCGGAAGCGCCATCTCCTCCTGGCCGACGTACGCGTGCGGGGCCGACCGGATGTCGGAGAGGAGGGCCTCCCGTCGCTCCGGGTCGAGCTCCCGACCAAACAGCGGCTCCCCACCGGCCGCGGACGGGAAGGCGCGCTTGATGACGAGCTGGGGGAGGTGCCCGGTGACATGCCGGAGCTCGCGCTCCTGCCCGCACCACCAGGTGCCGACCGACGGGAGCCGGAGCTCCTCCCCCAGGAGCTGACGGCAAAGCGCCGGGAGGAAGGCAAGCATCGCGGGTGTCTCCACGATCCCCGACCCGAGGGGATTCGCGATTGCCACGTTGCCGGCGCGCGCCGCCTCCACCAGCCCCGGGACCCCGAGGAAGGAGTCGGCCCTCAGCTCCAGCGGGTCGCAGAAGGTGTCGTCCACGCGGCGCAGGATCACATCCACGGGACGCAGCCCCTCGAGGGTCTTGATGAAGACCCGCCGGTCGCGGACGGTCAGGTCCCCCCCCTCGACCAGCGGGAACCCGAGGTACCGGGCCAGGTACGCGTGTTCAAAATAGGCCTCGTTGTAGGCCCCCGGCGTCAGCAGGGCGACGGTGGGGTTCTCCCGGTTCTGCGGGGCCAGCCCCCGCAGGGTGTCCCGGACCACCTGGAAGAACCCGGCCAGCCGCTCGACCTGGCATTCGCGAAATTCCTCGGGAAACACCCGTGAGAGGGCGATCCGGTTCACCAGGGCGTAGCCCGCCCCCGAAGGGGCCTGGGTGCGGTCCCCCAGCACCCACCACTGGCCATCGGGCGAGCGGGTGAGGTCCACCGCGTGCAGGAAGAGGGGCACCCCGCCCACGGGTCGAATTCCGCGGCAGGGGCGGAGGAATGCGGGGTTCGAGTAGACCAGCGCCGGGGGAAGCCCGTGCCGTGCGAGCAGCTCCTGGGGCCCGTGAAGATCCTCCAGGATCCGCCCCAGAAGGCGCGTTCTCTGGATAAGCCCGGCCTCCAGCCGGCTCCACTCCCCGGGGGGGATGAGCAGCGGGAGGGGATCGAGCTGCCAGGTTCGCTCGAACCCCTGGGAATCGCCGTAAACGTTGTACGTGACGCCGTTCTCCCGGAGAAACTGCCGCGCCGCCTCTCCGCGGGCGGCGAGCTCCCCGATGCCGAGACGCCCGAGCGCCCGGATCAGGGGACGCCAGTGTGCACGGGGGCTTCCCGCAGGCCCCATCAGCTCGTCGTAGACAAGCCTCGGGGCGGCGTAGCGGGCGTCGAGCTCCCCGAGCTCCGGGTCGGGCGTCGCCTCCCCCAGGGGGGTGTCGCGGTGGAACGTCACGGTGTTCCCCCAGCTTCGCACCGGCGGCAGCCGGACGCAATGCCCGGGAGGGAGACCCGGGGCGCGGTCCGGCAACGCCCCCCGGGGCCGGCCGCGACCCGCCTCATGAGGTCCTCAGGTCGAGGGTGAATGGAAACTCGCGGGACCTCGGGGCGGCCGGGGGGCTGAATTTCCCCTGCGAGTGCCCGTGCGTGAAGAACCGGGCCAGCCGCCGGCTCTCCGCCTCGTAGGCATTGACCGGGAATGTCACATAGCTCCGCCCCCCGGGATGGGCCACATGGTAGGTGCAGCCCCCGAGGGAACGGCCGTTCCATGTGTCGAAGAGGTCAAAGACCAGCGGCGTGTGAACGCCAATCGTCGGATGGAGGCAGGCCGGGGGACGCCACGCCCGGTACCGGACCCCGGCGACCCCCTCCCCGTTGCGGCCCGTCGGATGAAGCGGCACCCGGTGGCCGTTGCACGTGATCGCGAAGCGGTCGCCGGCCAGGCCCGACGCCTTGACCTGCAGCCGCTCCACAGAGCTGTCGACATAACGCACCGTTCCCCCGCCGCCGTCCTCCTCCCCCAGGACATGCCACGGCTCCAGGGCGGTGCGGAGCTCGACCTGCACGTCGCGCTGGGCGAACTCCCCGAGGCGGGGGAAACGGAACTCAAAGTGCGGGGCGAACCACTCGAACTCGAAGGGATATCCCGACTCCCGCAGATCCCGCAGAACATCCCGGAAATCGGTCTCGCAGAAATGGGGAAGCATCCACCGGTCATGGATGTCGGTTCCCCAGCGCACCAGCTCCCGCTCGTACGGCTCCCGCCAGAACCGGGAGATCAGCCCCCGGAGCAGAAGGTGCTGGGCCAGGCTCATCCGGGCGTGGGGCGGCATCTCAAAGGCGCGCATCTCCACCAGTCCAAGCCTCCCCCCGGGACCGTCGGGGGAGTAAAGCTTGTCGACGCTGAACTCCGCCCGATGGGTGTTGCCGCCTGAGTCGATGAGCAGGTTCCGGAAGATCCGGTCGACGAGCCACGGCGGCGTGGCCTGCCCGGCCCGGGGGACCTGACGGAAGGCGAGCTCAAGCTCGTACAGCGAGTCGTTCCGGGCCTCATCCACCCGGGGGGCCTGGCTTGTCGGGCCGATGAACAGGCTGCTGAACAGCCAGCTCAGGGAGGGATGGTTCTGCCAGTACGCGAGCAGCGACCTGAGGAGATCCGGCCGGCGCAACACCGGTGAATCGGAGGGCGTCTCGCCCCCGATGAGGATGTGGTTCCCCCCGCCCGTCCCGGTGTGCCGGCCGTCGAGCATGAACTTCTCCGTCCCGAGCCGCGCCTGGCGCGCCTCCTCGTACAGGACCGTGGTCCGATCGACCAGCTCCTCCCAGGTGGCGCTTGGATGCAGGTTGACCTCGATCACCCCGGGGTCGGGCGTCACGGCGAGCTTGTTCAGCCGGGGATCGCGCGGCGGGGGTTCCCCCTCCAGGATGACCGGGAGCCCGAGCGAGGCGACGGAGCTCTCCACGGCGGCGACCAGGTCGAGATAGTGCTCGGTGGTGGCGACCGGCGGGAAAAAGACATGCAACCGGCCCTCCCGGGGCTCGACGCACAAGGCGGTCCGGATGATCCACGGGGCGCTCTCATGCAGCCCGGGGCGGCGGGCCGGATCCTCCGGCGAAGCCCCCCGCGAGCGACCCGGGTCCGCGGGCTGCCCCGGCTCCTGGAGACGCTCCCCGGGCCCGAACCCCGGCACCCGCGGAAGAGTGGCCCCCGGGAGGAACCGCTGCCCCTCGGGGAGGAACGGCGGCTTGTACGGGAAGCCCCGCGGGAGATCCGGCAGGCGCGCCGTCGGGTCCTGCTGGACCAGCCAGGGGAACTCCTTCTC
>DMJJ01000004.1 GCA_003452185.1 Verrucomicrobiales bacterium
TGGAATCGCGGTGACGCTGAGGCGCAGTGGCGCGGACTGAGAGAGGTTTCTTCTGGGGATGGGAGCCTGCTTGGGAGGGGGAGCGGCTGACCCCGGAGTTCTGTGACCGGGTCCCTCCCCGCCCGGCTGTGATCACACCCGATGGGAAGCAGACGAAGGGTGGCTCAGGCGGGATGTGACTGGCCTGGGGCCGGGGGCCGCCAGACCGCCGGATTGCTGGGCGGGACCAGGTCGTGTTCGCCAAACTCGGGAATCGGAAACTCGCTCGGGGCGTCGGCCTGGAGGTGGCGCGGGCGGTTCGGCCCGGTCAGCCTCTGCTCGTCGATCCGGCGCTGCAGCGTCATGAACGCATGGAGGAGAGCCTCCGGGCGCGGGGGACATCCCGGGATGTGGACGTCGACCGGGATATAGCGGTCGATCCCCTTCAGGACGTTGTAGCCCTGCTTGAACGGCCCTCCCGAAATGGCGCAGGCTCCCATCGCGATGACGTACTTCGGCTCGGGCATCTGGTTGTAGAGCCGCACCACCTGCGGAGCCATTTTCTTGGTGACGGTTCCCGCCACGATCATCAGGTCGGCCTGGCGCGGGGAGGGGCGGAAGACCTCGGCGCCGAATCGGGCCAGGTCCCAGCGGGCCATGCTGGCGGCCATCATCTCGATGGCGCAGCACGCGAGGCCGAACTGGAGCGGCCAGACGGAGTTCCGTCGGCCCCAGTTGTACAATTCCTCAAGCCGGGTCACGAAGATCCCCTGCTTGGCGAGTTCGTTCTTGAGCCCCTCCTCGATCATACCCAGCGCAACACTCCCTTCATCCAGGCCCAGGCCAGTCCCTCGACCAGCAGAAAGACGAACACCAGCATCGCGACGGCGGCCCCCGCCGAGAGATTCGTGAACGCGACGGCGAAGGGGACCAGGAACACCACCTCCACGTCGAAGACGAGGAACAGGATGGCGTAGAGGTAATACTCCGAGCGGAACTGGACCCGGGAATCCCCCTTGGCATCGAGGCCGCACTCGTAGGTGGCGTTCTTCTGGGGCCCCGGCTTCGCGGGGGAGAAGGAGAGGGCCCAGAGCCGGGCGAGCAGCAGCGGGGTCAGCGGGAACAGCAGGGCGACCACCAGAAACACGGCAAGGAAGAGATACGGATGATAGCTCTCGTTCATCAGTGCAGGCGAACGCTAGACCCGACGGCGGGAATGGTCAACCTCCCTCCGAGTCCCTCGCGCCGGCGACGGCCACCTCGCTGAGGTGATGCCGTCGGCGGAAGGTCAGGTACACCACCCCCCCCACCAGACTCCAGGCGAGACTTCCCGCATAGGCGAGCAGGGAAAGCGACAACGCCGAGGTGGCGTTGATCCCGACCACCGGGGTGCAGAGGAGGTAGACGAAGAGATTCTCCCGAATCCCGAGCCCGCTCGGGGTCACGGGAATCGCGATGATCGCCGTGATCACCGGCACCAGCAGCGCCGTCAGAACGGGCGCCAGGGGCATCCCGAGCCCCCACGCCAGCACCTGCACCTGGAGGATGCAGAGCGCGTTCAACACCATCGAAAGCCCGACCACCCGGGGGGCGAACCCCGGCGACCGCCCGAATTCCCGGCAAGCGTCGAGCGACCGCTCCAGGGCGGGGCCCTTCGGGAAGCGGCGGAGCAACCCGCGGGCCCCGCCCCAGCCCCTCGTCACCCCGCCCCGCAACGCGGCCCAGACCACCCCCGTGCAGGCGACCGTCATCCCGAGAACCACCAGGCAAAGGAGCTGCAGCTGGGGGTGGGCCCGGATCAGCGGAAGGTTCGGGAGCATCATCCCGCATCCCAGCAACAGCAGGGCCCAAAGCCCAAGGATGCGGTCGACGAAGACGGTCACGACCGCCTCGGTCTTCCGATGGTGCGTTTCCCGTGCGGCATAGATCGCCCGCAGGACATCCCCGCCGGCCGAGCCCAGGAGGAATGAGTTGAAGAAGTGGGCCACGAGACTGATCTCAATCGCCCTCGACCAGGAGAGGGGAAGCCCTCCGGCCGCGAGCACCCTCCTCCACCGGGCGACTCCGGCGAGCAGGATCAACCCCATCAGGAGAAAGGAGCCAAGAAGCGCCCCCCCATTCACGTGGGAGAGCATCGAGGCGAGCTGGATCGGCCCATGCGTCCAGGCGAACTCCCATCGGGCGGTGCGGGAGAGGCCAGCCCATTCCGCGGGGTCGGCCACCTGGAGCGCCTCGAACATGAAGATGGCGTGGAAGATCCAGGCCATCAGGAGCCCGCAGATCCCGAGCCGCGCCGCAAGCCGAAGGGCCCGGCCCAAGGCTGCACCGCGGGCATCCGGCCCGGTGCGTTTCGCTTCAGGGCACCCGGCGTTCATCTCAACCATGCAAAAGGTTCCCGCGCCATCCCATCTCTGTACTCTCCCAATCGGCCCTTTGGGCCCCGCCTGAAATGGAACGGCCGGGCCGCCCCTGTCGGAGCGCTCCCGGCCGTCTGAAATGCCGTTTGAAAGGGGCCCTTCGGCTTAGAGGTCCGCGTACCGGGCGCTCAGCATCGCTGAGAACCGGGCGGCCTTCATCTTACGCCGCTTCTTCTCGCTCGGCTTCTCAAAATGCCGATGGTTGCGGACTTCCTTCAAGGTGCCTTCGCGGTCGATCTTCTTTTTCAACCGCCGCAGCGCCTTCTCTACCGATTCGCCTTTCTTGAGTCTAATCTCTGTCACTTGATGTCACTTCCCTTCCGGATCATGACGGGTAATGCAGCCGCGACGTTCATCGCCGGGGCCAAACCTCGTCTGAGGAAGGGCAACTTACGGGGCGGGCAAGGAGGTGTCAACGGGCAAAACAGGCCCAAAAGGAAGCCCCCGCCCGCCCCCCACACCGGCGCAGAGGGGGGGGCCTCCCCCTCAGACCCCCCGCCCCCGTGCCGGGGAGCCTGCCGATCGCGGCAGGCGGGGCTGCTTTGGATTCCTTCAAGAGGAGTATTGGCCCCAGCCCACCGGTTCCAGTAGGGTCCCCCTTGCATGGACGCCGATGAGTCCAAGCTGGTGGAACGATGCCGCGCGGGGGATGCCGCCGCGTGGGACACCCTTTTCGACCTCCACTACGCACCCGCCTCCCGCTTTATCTGGCAGCTCCACTCGGGCTTTACGGCAGAGGATGTTGAGGAGATCTGCCAGGAAGCCTTTCTCACCATCGTCCGCAACCTCCAGAGCTTCGAGGGCCATTCCCGCCTCCAGACCTGGATCTTCCGAATCGCCGCCAATAAAGCGCACGATTACCGGGAACGCCTCTCCGCCCTGAAGCGAGGGGGCGGCTCCACCCCTCTCAGCCTGCAGGCCGAGGATCCGGAGACCGGCTTGACGCTCGACCCAGCAAGCCCCCAACTCACTCCAGACCAGCTACTTCTGAACATGGAAGAGGGGTCCTTGATCGGGTCCGCCCTGGCCCGGCTGGGGGGTCCGTGTGAGGAAATCATCGAACTCCGCTACTTTGCCGACCTGAGCTACGAGGAGATCGCCGCCTCGTTGCAGCTCAACCTGAAGACCGTCAGCTCACGTCTCAGCAAATGCCTGGACAAGCTTGAGGCGATCGCCCGGCCGATTCTGGCCGGGGAGAAAAAAGCCACCCCTCCCGTCTAACCCTTGCGACATGTCGGCCGACACACCCCATTCGATGGAAGGCCCCCTGCGGGAACACGCCCGCCAGAGACGGACTGCCCCGGGTGCTCCCACCGGGGAGCTCCATGGCGCGACGCGACGTCTGCTTCAAGCCGAGGTGAAGTCGGTCTATGGTGGCAGGGCCCCCTCTGCCGTGAGGGATAGCCGCCCTGCCCCCGCCTGGTGGTTTCAATGGCAGGGACTCCTTGCCTTGGGGTCGGCGGTGGTGATGGTCGGGGTGACGCTGGTGCTCTGGTCGGGGTCACGGCATGAGGGTCGACAGGAATTGGCCCTCGCCGAGATCCCCTCCCCGGGGAACCCACGCGCGAGCCGGGAACCCGTGGCTGAATCGATGTCGGCACCCTCCCCCCCTCCGGCGATTGCCCCCATGGCTGCAGGCTCCCGGGGGATGAGGGCGGACTCCGACCAACCCCTGGCCTCCGCGGCGCTTCCCGCCCCGACGGCGCCGATCTCTCCCCCGGTTGCAGCCCCGGCGGCCCTCCCTCCCGCCAGCAGCCCCCTTGGGGGTGCCGGCGTCTCCCAAGCCTCCGGGGCGGCTCCACGGATCGCGGCGGCGGCGAAGGTGGCGCAACGATCGGCGGAGTCCGGTCCGAATCCACCCTCCCGGGCAGCCGACGCGAATGCCGTGGCGACCCTCCCTCCCCCGACTGCGGCGGGGGCGGCTGAACTTTTGGATGCCAGGTCGGCGCTCGCGAAGAAAGAGGGGGAGGCAGCTGTGAAACAGCAATTTGGGTATGCAGGTCAGGCGACGGCACAGGGGCTCAACCTCCGTTTCCGCAACG
>DMJJ01000123.1 GCA_003452185.1 Verrucomicrobiales bacterium
CAGCCATGATCCGGTCCACCCCTTTCACCCCGGCAGCCCAAAACTCCGCCCCCGGCGGCGGCCGCCCCGCCCACCCCCATCCTCGAGCCCATCCATGACCAAGACCACCCTCCAGACCAAGGTCGGACTCTTTGTGGTGATCTGCCTCGCCCTGCTGGCCCTGCTCATCCTGAACTTCAGCAAAGGGGCCTCGCTCTTCCGCCACCGCTACCCGATCAGCCTGCGGACCGGGGATGTCGGCGGCATCAAGCAGCAGGCCGCCGTGCTCCTGGGGGGGCTTCGGGTCGGCTCCGTCTCCGAGCTCGCCCTCGCCCCCGACGGCAAGACCGTCCTCCTCCGCCTTCGGATCGACAGCCGCTACCCGTTGCGCCAGGACGCCCGGTTCGTGATCGAACAGTCCGGGTTCCTGGGTGACCAGCACGTCGCCATCTACCCCCAATCGACCACCGCCCCCTTCCTGGAGCCCGGCTCCGAAGTCCAGTGCGAGCAGCCGTTCAACCTCCAGGAGGCGGCCCGTTCCGCGACCGGCTTCATCCAGAAAATCGACCAGACGGCCCAGCGCCTCAACGAGGTCATCCAGCGGGTGGACCGCCTTGTACTCAATGAATCGACCCTCGGGGACGTGAACCAGACCGTGGCCAACTTCCGTCACATGTCGGAGCGGACCCTCTCCCTGGCCGACCGCCTGGACACTCTCCTCGCCACCAACGCCCCGCTCCTCAGCGGCTCGATGAGCAACCTCAACCGCTTCTCGGAAAGCATGAACCTCCTCGGGACGAACCTCAACGCGACCCTCGCCGAGAACCGCGCCAGCGTGGGCGACGCCCTCAGGCACCTGGAGGCCGCCAGCCGGAGCCTCGAGGCGATCACCCGTGATGTGAACGCCGGCCAGGGGCTGGCCGGAAGCCTTCTTCGCGATGCCGAGGTGCGGGAATCGCTCCGCCAGACCCTCGCCAACATGTCGATCCTCAGCAGCAACCTCAGCAAATACGGCTTGCTCTACAAGCCCCGGCCCCCCAAAAAGGAATCAAGCACCCCGAAGGCGGGAGCCGGCGGGCTGCTTCAATAAGCGCATGAATATCTGGGCCGTACGGATCTTCTTCCTCCTCCTCTGCGTCGCCGGCGGGTACGAGGTCAGCCAGGTGCACCCCACCCTGGTGGAGAACGGGGGACTCGGGTGCCTGATCGGGCTTGGGTTGGGAGGGTTCCTGATCCTCATCGACCAGCTTCTCAAGGGATTCTCCCTTCGCGCGTTCTCCGCGGCCACCTTCGGGCTAACGCTCGGCTCAATGATCGCGTGGCTCGTCGACCAGTCGCGCCTCTTCGAGTACGCCGACGAGCGGGAGCGATGGATCCTCCGGCTGGCCCTCTTCCTCTCCCTGGGCTACATCGGCATCATCCTCGCGATGCGGAGCAACAAGGAGGATTTTGCCCTGATCATCCCGTACGTCCGCTTCACACGGGAAAACAACCTCGAGGCCCTCTACGTCCTCGACACGAGCGTCATCATCGACGGCCGGATCGCGGAGCTGGTTGAGAACCGCTTCCTCGAGGGGATCCTCATCATCCCGAGGTTTGTGCTGCGGGAGCTTCAGCAGGTGGCCGACTCGGCCGACTCCGCCAAGCGGGCGCGCGGCCGCCGGGGGCTCGAGATGCTCCAGCGGCTTCAGCAGAACAAGCGGGTCGAGGTGCGGCTCCATGATGCCGACTTTCCGGAGGAGAAGGAGGTCGACAGCAAGCTCGTCCGGCTGGCCCTCACCCTCTCGGCCCGTCTCTTCACCACCGACTTCAACCTGGCCAAGGTCGCCGAGCTCCAGGGAACCCGCTGCATCAACCTCACCCAGCTGGCCATGCTGCTCAAACCCGTGGTCCTCCCGGGCGAGATGCTCCAGATCAAGCTGGTGCGCGAGGGGAAGGAAAAGGGACAGGCCATCGGCTACATGCCCGACGGGGCGATGGTCGTGGTCAACCATGCCCAGGCCCACATAGGCCAGCCGGTCTCGGTCCAGGTGACCAGCCTCCTGCAAACGGGCGCCGGGGTGATCATCTTCGCGGACATCAGGGACTCGGCAGCCGCTGCCTGATCGCACCCCCCCTCATCCTCCAACGACGCATGCCCCTCGCCACCATCTTCACCACGTTCCAACCGATCGAGGCCCAGCTGATCCGCTCCCGGCTCGAAGCGGCCGGCCTCCATCCCGAAGTCTTCAACGAGCTCTCCGCCCTCAGCACCGACGGTTACTCCCTGTCCACCGGTGGAATCCAGGTGAAGGTTCCCGCCGACGAGGCGGAGGATGCCCGGCTCCTCATGGACACCACGGCTCACGATCCGGCATGACCCCGCTGCCTCCCCTACTCCGTCGTCTCCGGTCGCGCCTTGCCCCCGGGGGCCTGCTCCTCGACCCCGCGGAATGTGTCGCCTATGGCGGGGACAAGTGGTTCGCATCCCGCACCCCCGACGCCGTGGCCCTGCCCCGCAGCACGGCCGAGGTGAGCCAGGTGCTCCGGTTCGCCCACCGCCACCGGATCCCCGTCACCCCCAGGGGCGCGGGCCACGGCTATGTCGGCGGGTGCGTTCCCGTGCAGGGAGGGATCGTGCTCTCCCTGGAACGGATGAACCGGATCCTTGAAGTTAACCGGGCCGACTTTGTCGCCGTGGTCCAGCCCGGGGTGGTGACCGCCGACCTCCAGCACCGCGTCGAGAAACGTGGGCTCTACTACCCGCCCGACCCCGCGAGCCGCGGCGACTGCAGCCTCGGTGGGAACATCGTCACGAACGCCGGAGGCCCCCGCTGCCTCAAGTACGGCGTCACCCGGGACTACGTCCTCGGGCTCGAGATCGTCACCCCGCAAGGGGAGGTGGTCCGGCTCGGAAGCCGCACTCACAAGAACAAGACCGGGTTCGACCTTCATCGGCTGTACGTTGGAAGCGAAGGCATGCTCGGCATCGTCACCGAGGCGACGCTCAAGCTCATTCCCCTCCCCCCCTACCGCGCCTGCCTCGTGGCCGGATTCGCCCGCATGAGCACTGCCACCCGGGCGCTGGCGGAGATCTTCAAGGCCGGGTTCCTCCCCTGCGCGCTCGAGATCGTCGACGCCTTCACGCTCGCCGCCGCCCGCAAGCGGACCGGCAGCGCCCAGTTTGACGGGTGCCGCGCCCTCGTGATCACGGAACTCGACGGCCAGAAGGCCTCGGTCGAGGGGGAAATCGCCGCCCTGCAGCGGGTGCTCGAGCCGCTTCATCCCCTGACGCTCCGCACCGGGATGGGCGGGGAGGAATGCGAGAAGGTGTGGGCCATCCGCCGCCAGTTCTCCTACGCCCTCAGGGACACGGGACTCACCAAGCTCAACGAGGATGTCGTCGTGCCCCGCGGGGCGCTCGGAAAGCTGTTCCGGCTCGCCGCCTCCATCCAGAGAAAGTATGGACTCATCGTCGCCTCCTTCGGGCACGCCGGGGATGGCAACATCCATGTGAACCTGATGGTCGACCTGAAGAAACCCGGCACCCGGCGGCAGGCGGATGCAGCCCTGGACGAGCTCTTCAAGGGGATCCTTGCCCTGGGGGGAGTCGTGACCGGGGAGCATGGGGTCGGGCTGGCCAAGAAACCGTGGTGGAAGCTGGCGGTCACCCCCGAGGTCGATGCCCTCCACCGCACCGTCAAGCGGGCGCTCGACCCGCAGGGAATCCTGAATCCCGGCAAGTTCCTCGGCGGCTGAGGAGGCGGTCGGAGCCCCCC
>DMJJ01000068.1 GCA_003452185.1 Verrucomicrobiales bacterium
GGGCTCGACCCACCGCCCCCTCCACCGCCAAGCCCCTTGTCTGGCGGCGTGTCGCCCTGGCCCCCTCCACCGCCACAACCCAACGCGCAGCGCCACGTGCGGACTTGGCCAGGGGGCAGATCGCCCTTTTGGTCGCAGGGCACATCGCAGTCCCGTATGTCTTCACAAAGAAGAAAGCTACCCGAGGAGTTCCACATCCAATAGGCGGTTCCCCCGGGGCAAGCCCAGCTGTACTCCCCTCCAGCCGGTCCGATTCCGTCGGCGCCGACCGGAGTGGCGGCGTTGAGGAGACTCAACGCAACCAGTCCCAATGCTTTCATCCTGTTTTTCATAGAAGGTGTTGTGATGCGGTCAGGGGTCTTCAAAAGGCGACAACCGGCCCGTTAGGGTGGAGCCATTCTCAAGGCAGGTTCGCGGTTGCTTTCGGTTCGGTGATCCTCACCCTCAAGCCAAGGTCGGAAGCACTGTTCCAGTCCGTCTCGCCCGAGTTCACCGTCCCGTCCCCGTTGATGTCCTCCAGGTAGTCGGGCACCCCGTCGCCGTCGGTATCGAGCGGAGTGGTGCTCCCGAGGGCCGAGGTCACGATGTAGTGAAAACCCAAATCCAGCCCGGCGCTCGCCCCGTCCTTGGCTTGATCCGAGGCGCGTGTGGTGTAGTGGTAGAGCCCGACGCTCCCGGCGCTGCTCGCGCTGTCCTTGTTGATCAGGTACGCGGTGTTTGTGGCGCTCGATGTCGTGTTGTAATAGTATTTGCCCAAAGGCCCGACCTGATAATCCAGGGTCGTCAACGCGATATCGTTGCCCGAGGTCCCTGGCAGGACGGTCGTCCCTTTGTACCCGTTGTAAGAGCTGCCGATCCCTGTGCTGCTGGCCGTCAGCGTCACCGTGTCGAGGACATTGTCCTTCACATTGTAAACCGCCGAGGCGTTGTTCGTCCGGGTCAACGTCACCGTCCCGCCGATGAGCAGGTTGTTGCGAACCTCCAGCTTCAGCGGATAGCCGGTGGTCATGTAGTTGTTGCCGACGGTGAGGATCGGCCTCAGCAGGATGTTGTTGGTGAGATAGACCCCGGGCGTGTAGCTCGAGTTGTTGTTGTAGACGTAGATCCAGACGCCCCGCAAAAGGCTGTCCCGGCTGACGAACGTGGTCGGCAGGCTGCTGCTCATGTCGAAGAACTTTTCCGCTCCCGCCACCGCACTCCCCATGAGTGAGATTTCCGTGAAACGGAGTCGCACCTCGGGATAGGGAGGACCAGAGGTGCTCGTTTGGTTAACGATGCTCAGCGGGGCCGTGTAGGATCCCCAGAGGGCGGGCTGCTCCTGAACCGCATTGTAACGCACCAAGTGGTTCATCAGATCCGGCCGGCCCTGACTGATGAGCTTCCCGGAACCGGAGATGGTAGCTCCCTGCGGGCCATAGGTCGCCACTGCCACGCCACTGGTCATGGTCAAAGTCGCCGTCACGCCCAAGGCACTCCAGACATAATCGAGCGGATCATAATGGTACCCGAGATCAGCGAGGTCCGTGTCCCGCTGTGCCTGCGGACTCAAGGTGGTGTCGACGGAGATGGCGGAGCTGAGTGTCACGGGTGCCACCGTCGTCAGCCTTTGGATTTCCGCCAAGATGCTCACAGCACTGCTCCCGAGGTTTCGGTAAGTGTTGCTCGCCAGGTAATGGGACGCGGAGCCGACGGTCGCAAACACTCCGGTAGAACTGGACACCGTCTGAACGTTCAGGGAGTTCTCAAACGTCCCCACCGTGGTCACAGCCACAAGGAGGGAGTTAGTCAGAAAACAATGGGCCAGGTCCGATTTGAAATAGGAGGCTCCATCGGAAGTGATCTGCTCGGCCTTCACCGTCCCCGTACTGCCACTCAAGTTCGTTGTGACATTGTTAAAGAGCCCGTTTCGCAGGAGCGTGCTGGAGCTCCCGCTCATCACCACCCCGTAGCCACAGTTCACAAACTGCCCATGGACCAGGTCATGTCCTGTCCGGCCATTGAGCAGGATGCCGATCTCCGCGTTCCGGATCCGGAAGTTCCGGAGAATCGCGTCCGCCCCTGCGGTCGTGGCGTTGATCTCCAAGGCGATCTTGGCGAACCGGTTGGTCCCTACCTCGGCATTGGAATTGAGCTTTTCCCCGACACTGTGATCATTGGCCGCCGTCAGGGTCACCGGGGCATAGTTGGTCCCTTGCCACACGATCGGGCAGTTCGCGGTGAGTTTGACCCCCGAGGCGTATTTCAAGACCGTTCCCGCCTCGAACGTTACCGAGGATCCAGCCAGCGTGGTGTCCCCCGTGATGGAGTAGGTCCAGTCCGACTGAAACACGGCGTTGTTGGTGGAGCCGTTCACGGTTCTGAAATCCAGCACCAGCCCCGGCCCCAATGCCACGGGGCCCTTCGACATCGCAGCCACCAGGGTCGAGTCCTGCGGGACGTGCCGCACCTGCGCAAAAAACTCCTTGTCCCCCTTGGCGGCGATCTTTGCCGTGCGCGCGACCTTGCTGCGCCCTCCCGCCGCCGCCTGCTGCTGCTGGAGCTGGTCCATGATCGGCTTCACTGATTCGTAGGTGACCGTCTCAACTAGGAATGTCCCGTTGAGATCGGGCACGGCCCCGTAGCTTTTCCCTACGGGAACAGAAAACCCTTCCTGCCCGAGGAGGAAGGACCTACCCTGCCCGATCTGCGCTGAGCCGAAATGAAGGTAAAGGTCGGGCAACCCCTCGGCCGCCATCGTGTCTGTCGCCATGCCGGGCGGGGCCTCATAGACCTCAGACCAGAGCTCCAAACGGGTTTCCCCATCGGCGGGCACACCCCAGTCCAGTGGGTTCAAGGGCTCGGTCACCAGCAGATTCTGCTCCATCCCATCTATCCTGTTTTCATAGAGCACACTACAACTCACACCCGCCATTGCGTTCGTGTAGAGAACAAGGTTCGGTCCGATCACCACCCCGGTGCTGTCTTGCACCTGCCCGATGACCGCCCCCTGGCCCGTCCGCGTCGACCGGAAGGCGAGGAAGAGCGGGGTCACGGCAAATCGCTGCCCGTCCGGGAAGGTCACCGTCACCGCCCGTTCCACGTTCAGGTTCGCGTTGAGGCTCACCACGTGCGGGGCGTGGGCCGCCACGGCGGCGTTGCCAATAATCTCAAAGTCGGGGGACGAGGGGCTCCACTCCACCCCATCCCAGTAGTGCATGGAGGTTGCCACCTCCACCACGCGGTTGGTCACCGCCTCCGTCGCCCCGGCGGCGTTCACGCGGGTATCGACGATTTCCAGGATCCGCGAATCCTGGTCCGCATCCATCACGGTGACCGTTTGGCCCACCGACGAGAGGTTCGAGGCGGCAAGGGCAAGGAGCGCGAGAAGTGTGCGTTTCATGGGATTAGGGAAGGGGTCGAGATTTCGAGATCACTGGCCGTGGGGGGGATCGGAGACGGCGCCACCCGGTGAGGCTGAAAAATAGACCTGCCCGTCCGCTTGGACTCTGCGTCGAGCCTGCCCGCGCTGCACCAGAAGCTCGAGGGCCTCCAGCACGTCGGACTCAAGGGTCCTGGCCCGCTGCTCCTCCAGCCACCATGCGGCAATCCCATGGAGATCGTCCATGGCGTGCGGATGGCGAGAGAGGTATTCCAAAACCTGGCCGGCCAGGCTTTCGATACGTCGGGTGCGTTCATCGGGGTCAGAATTCAAGGTTTCACCCCGTTGCATGCAGCTCGCATGCCAATTCAAAACCCCAGCAAATCCGCACTTTTGGTTTCCTGAACTATGATGTTTTTATCATACCCCATTCGACCCAAAGTCGACTTGGATCAATACTGATGGGCCTCAGACCCCCTATGCGGTTTTTATCATAGGAGTGAATGAAATCCTCATACCCCCTCCCGTCCCCAGCACCCCCCCGGCTCAGGTCCATTGCGACCCCGGAACGCCGCACCCGAAAGCCCGTGCTTGTGGAGCAGCTCGAACATCGCACGGGGATGTTTCGCGGCCAAGCGGGCCGCCCAACTCACGTTCCCCTGCGTCACTCGCAGCAGATGGTGCAGCGTCTCCTTCTCGAACTTCTCTACCGCCTCCGCTTTCCGGTCGCGCCACGACCGCACCGGGGGACGGACGACTTCGGCTGGCAGGACGAGATCGGAGACCTGGAGCGCCTCTTCTTTGCAGGTCAGAATCGCGTGCTGGATCACGTTGCCCAGCTCCCTGACGTTCCCGGGCCAAGAATGGCCCTGCAGGCACTCCACCACACGCGGAGTGAGGGTCAACTTCGGACGCCCTGAGCGCGCAGCCTCGGTCTTGAGAAAGTGCTCCGCAAGGAGCCCGATATCCTCGGGGCGATCCCTCAATGGGGGAAGCGTCACCGGGACCACGTTCAACCGAAAGAACAGATCCTTGCGGAACCTCCCCTCCCGAACCGCCTGGGGGAGGTCCGCGTTGGAAGCCGCAACGATTCGCACATCGGAGGTCTGCTCCCGCGCCCCGCCCACCGGGCGGAACGCGTGACTTTCCAAGAACCGAAGAATCTTGCTCTGCGCGCCCAAGCTCAGGCTATCGACCTCATCCAGAAAGAGGGTGCCTCCATCGGCGGGGCGGATGATACCAACAGCGTTTGTGGAGGCGCTGGTAAATGCCCCCGCCACATGCCCAAAAAGCTCGTTTTCAACCAGTTCACCCGGGATGGCTCCACAGTTCAGCGCAGCGAATGGGCTTCTGGACCGCGGGCTCAAATAGTGGATCGCCTTGGCGTATTCGCCCTTCCCGGTGCCGGTTTCCCCCGTGATCAACACGGTGGCCTCCCCCACGGCGATTTGGGGGAGCTTCTCAAGTGCCGCCAGGAAGAGGGGGCTCTCACCCACCAGGTGACTCAAGGTAACCGAAGCACGCAGCGCCGCGCTGGACCCGGCAACTCGGCTGAGGGCGTCATGGAATCGGGCCAGGCTCCTCATAACACCGGGTCGATCGGCAGGAAGTGCAAGGATTTGGGCGGTTCCATGGTGCCCGACGACCAATCGATCCAGTCGGTTGGGATTCTCGAGACAAAGGAAGACCCCGCCTGCCCCTCGCCGCGCACGGTGATAAGCATCCAGGAAATCGAACAGATCCAACGGGAAAGCTGGCCCCACGTTTCCGACGACAAAGAAGAGGGGGGACCGGTCCCAAGTTGGATCATGAAGCTCCTTGAGCGACGCGCCTATGCCGGGCAATGGATTGTATGTCACAGGCACCTCGTCGACAGGCTCACCGGACTCGCGAAAGACACCGGCAAGCGTTCGGGCCTGGCCCTCGTGCGCAGACACCCAAATTACCTTCAGCGGTAGCGTGGCCCCCTCCATAAATTACGGCCCCCTTTCGATTGGAACGTTTGATTGTCTACCGCAGCTGTGCGACCGACGCCATCGGACCCCTCGACCCTTCGCCGCGGATTGTGGCTCTTGGGCCGTTCACCCGCCCCCCCTCGAACCGCATTCCATCAGGACCCAGCAGGCCGGGGAGACCCAAACAATCCGGGCGGGCTCCCCTTCTGATCGGCCCTCCCCCGCACACTCCAAGGCGCCGTGTTGCCGTGTAGAATTCAATCACGAACCACGATGAGTGCCTATCCCTAGAACTAGGGGATTTCTCCTTTTTAGGAATTATTAACCTGGAGCCTCCAAAACCCGACTTTTGTGGGCTTTTCAGCCAGAAACCCAGATTCCTGCCGGACCCACGACCGGAGAGACGTCGATCGGTAGGGATCCACTGATGCAAGGGAGGGAGGAGCCAGCCACTTCTTATGTGGAGTTATTTGAGGGACACTACACTAGATGCGACCGCGTTGCATCCCCCAGGCCGCGGCTCGGCTCCGAGGGAGTCGGCCAGGGCGCACAGGCGGCGGTAGCATTCCTCCTCGGCCAGGCCGAGGAGGGTTGCGGCGTACACCAGGCAGTGGGCGTCGGTGACCACCTGGCCGTAGTTGACCACGGGGATCATGTAGGCGACGGCCAGCGGGAGGAGGTCCGGGCGGGACCGGAGCGCGGGGCGGAGATAGATCACCCGCCCCTCCTCGGCGGTGTTCCGCCAGTCGATGTCGGGATGGGCGAACTGATGCATCGCCATCTCCCCGAGCTCATACACCAGCCGCACGGGATGCCGCAGGCAGGCCGGGTCCCGGAGGAGAGCCGGGAGCCGGGTGGCATCCACCGGCCCGTGCAGCTCCCGCGCGACGGCGGCCTGCGCCGCCAGGTGCTCCCGAAGGCTCTGCTGCCCGAGACGCTCAAGCTCCCCCGGCGTCAACCGTCGCAGATCCGCCGTGCTCCAGGAGGGCTCCCCCCCCGACGCTGCCGGGGGAGGGGTGCATGGCGAGGGGTTCATCGCAGGAGCCGTCATTTGGCATACCTCTTCTGGAACTGCTCCCGCTCCTTGTCCCGGAGGGCCTTCTCCTCGGGGCTCATCTTGTTGAGATACCACCGGTGGTTCGGGCTGTTCAGGGTGTCGTCCAGGAGCTTGCCCAGCTTCTCGGCCGCCTCCTTGCGCTTGGGATCAGCCGCCTCCCGGTTCTTCTCAACCAGCTCCCGGAGCTCCGGGATGTAGTCGCTGTAGAAGTGCTTCGCCACCTCGTAGGTCCCGTGCCAGTGGGTGTAGTCGGGCCCCATCATCGACACGCCATGCCGCGCGCGCCGCCCCTCGTGATGCCAGATCTCATACCAGGTGAAGTCGATCGGGTTGCTGAACTGCGCGGGATTGAGCAGCGGCTTCGCCGCCTGGTAGAGCGCGAGCCCCGGCTTGGCAAACTTCTCCGCATAGAGGTCCACCAGCCCGTCGTACTGCTGGTAAAACGAATCGATGAAGTGCTGGTTGTGGCAGCTCAGGCAGACGTCGACCATGTTGGTCCGCCGGGCCTGCCACGGGACATCCTTCCCGGGGAGCCCGAGCTTCGCGTCGGAGACCTCGGGGCGGACGCTGATTTCGGGACGGTTGTTCCACGAGATCCGGAGCCCGACATCGTGCGTCACCCGCTGGTTGCGCGTCGCGCTCATGTGACAGGTGGCGCAGGTCGGGGCCGCGCTGTAGTCCTCGCCCACAATCCACTTCGAGTTCCCGAGGGCCATCTTGTCGAGGTTGGCCCGGTACGCGATCCCGTGCTTCGACTCGTTGAAGATCTCGATCTGCGGATGGTCGGGGCCCATGTGGCACTTGCCGCAGGTGTCGGGAGTGCGGGCTTGCGCGGCGGAGAACTCATGCCGCGCATGGCACGCCGCACACGACCCCTCGCTCCCGTCCGGGTTGATCCGCCCGATCCCGGTGTTGGGCCAGATCGCCGGGTCGGGCTTGTGGTTGGGCATCAGCCGCACCTCGGCCCCATGGCACTGCCAGCAGCCGTTGACCGCCGCGGCGGAGACCCCGTTGGTGAACATCGGGGTCTTGAACCCGTGGTTCCCCTCGACGATCTCCGCAAGGACGTTGTCGAGCGACCCCAGGATGCGTCCCCCCTTGGCGTGGTGCGACGAGTTGAACTCCGTCACCTCCGCCTCGTGACACCGGCCGCAGTCCCGGGGGGTCACGATCGTCGAGATCGTCTGCCCGTAGTGCTCAAAGGCGTCGGGCTCCGTGGGGAGCGCCATGTGGCACTCGTAGCACCCGACGTTCCCGCGATAATGCTTGCTCGCCCCCCACTGGGTGTAGACGGCCGGGCTCTCCTTGCGGTGGCACTCGGCGCACGCCTTGCTCTGGGGGGACATCTCCTTCAGGGTGAAGCCGGCGGACGCCGGTCGGGGACTCGCCACGAGGGAGAGCAGGACAACGACCATGGCCGCCAGGGGGCCGGGCCGGGTGGAGGTTTTCATACGCGTGTCAGTGGGTTGGGGGTTCATCGGAAATCAAGGGGGTCGACCGGAGCGAGCCGTTCATGATCGGGATCGCGACGTGGAGCATCCAGGAGTACATCAAGGCACCGAAGGCCCAGATGCCGAGGCATACCAGGGTCTCATTGAGCGTCGGCAGGTACTCCACCACCTGGCCCAGCGGGCTGGGGACAAACCCCGGAATGATTAGCCCCATCCCCTTCTCGATCCAGATCCCGACAAAGCACGAGACACACGCCACGTTCAGCCACGCGATCCTCCGGCTCGCCGGAGTCACGAGCAGGCCGAGGCCGAGCAGGTTCAGCCCGACCGCGCTCCAGATCCACGGCACAAGTCCCGAGTGGCCATGGAGCCCGAAATAGAGGTAGTGCGCCGCGGCCGCGTGCTCCGTCGGGTAGTAGAATTCCGTGAAGAGCTCGCAGAGCAGGAGGAACATGTTGATGATCATCGCCACCGTCATGATCATCCTCAGCGTCTGGATCGGCAGGTCCCCAATGTGATAGCGCGCGACCCGGCGGATGACCTGGAACGAGAGGACCATCAGCGCGGGTCCCGCGACGAAGGCCGATGCCAGAAATCGCGAGGGGACCAGCGGATGATGCCAATAGGTCCTCCCCGCCAGGCCGACATACAGGAAGGCCGTCACCGTGTGGATGCTCACGGCCCAAAGGATCGAGAGAAACACGAACGGGATGTAGAACCGCCGGGTCGGCCGACGCCGCCGGTACCGGCAGTACAGCAGATACCCCGCGATGTGGAGGTTCAGGAGCAGATACCCGTTGAGCACAATCACGTCCCACGAAAGGATCGACCCGGGGAAGTTGAACACCCCGAAGGGCGGGATCATGTGATGGAACCGGTCCGGATGCCCGAGATCCACCGTGACAAACAGCAGGCACATGACGATGACCGCGATCGCCAGGAGCTCTCCAAACAGCACCACCTCGTGCATGTGCTCCTTCTTGTACACATAAGCCGGGATCACCAGCATCACGGCTGCCGCGGCCACCCCGACCAGGAAGGTGAAGTTGGCAATGTAGGCCCCCCAGCTCACCTGGTTCGTCATCCCCGTGGTCTGCAGCCCGTCGACATACTGCCGCGCCCAGGCATGCAGCCCCAGGAGCGAGAGCGCCGTCAGGAATGACATCCAGGCATAGAACCTCCCACTCCCCTGCCAGGAGAGGCGCCAGACGCGGAACAGGAACGTGAGGTAGTCCCTCATTTGTCGAAGAAGTAGTAGAAGCGCGGCAGGGTCCCAACCTCCTCCTTGAGGATGTAGACGCGCTTGTTGTTGAGGATGTAATTGATCTCGCTCTCGGGATCGAGAAGGTTGCCAAACACCCGCGCCCCCGTGGGGCATACCTCCAGGCACGCGGGGTACTTGCCCTCCCGCGTCCGGTGGAGGCAGAAGGTGCACTTCTCCACCACCCCCTTCGGGCGGATCCGGTTGCTCAGGTAGCTCTGCACCGGGTTGATCGCCTCGCGCGGGAGGGCCGGCTTCTTGTAGTTGAAGCGACGCGCGTCATACGGGCAGGCCGCCATGCAATACCGGCACCCGATGCACCAGTTGTAATCCACCACCACGATGCCGTCCTTCTCCTGCCAGGTGGCCTGCACGGGGCAAACCTTCGTGCACGGGGACTGCCGGCATTGGTGGCACTGCACCGGCATGTAATACTTGTCCTTCCGGGGCACCGAGTCGGCGTCGTAGTACGGGGTCGAGGTCTCGAGGTTGATCGCCCCCTTGTTCATCTCCAACACCCGGATGTACGACATCTCGATGTCGGCGGCATCCTCCCGGGATTGGTTGTTCTCTTTCAGGCAGGCGTGGGCGCAGCGACGGCATCCAACGCACCGGGTCAGGTTCAACGCGTAGCCGAATTCCACACCCTCCAGCGGCCGGGAATCCCGAAGCTCCGGCTTCACCCCGTACTCCTTCTCGGCCCGGGCCGCCAGGGCTGCCAGGATGCGCTTCATCTCCTCCGGCCCCAGTTCGCGATAGTGCCGCTGCAGCAGCTCATCGAGCGAGATCCCCGAGGTCTCGAGCTCCAGGAGCGGTCGGAGGGCCGCCATCAGGCCGGCCACCCCAACCATGGAGGCGGCCGCTCCCTTGAGGAAGGTCCTCCGATCCAGGGGCCGGTAGACCTCCTCGATGGTCTTGGGGCTGACGTCGTTTTCAGGACCGTGGTTCATGGCTTCGGATGGGTGAGCGGGGTCGGCCCGGGAGCTTCGTGCGACGGAGCCCCGGCGGGAGGCGGATTGGCCGCCCGCGGGGGATACCGAAGCGGAGCCAGGGGGTGGAGCGGCTTGAACCGCGGGCTGTGCGGATCATGGCACTGGATGCAGCGAAGCCGGGTCTTCTCCCCGAGGCCCGCGTTCCAGAACCCGTTCTGTCGTCCGTGAACCCCCGCCTTCCAGTCACGATGAATGGTCCCGTGGCACTTGGCGCAAAGCAGGACCACGTCCGACTCCGCAATCTCCGAACCGTCGTAATCGACAAACGCGCTCCGGTTCACCGGATGATGGCAGTTCAGGCAGAAACGGTTGTTCCCATGCTCAAGGAGGATCTCCTTGTGCTCATTAAAGGGGCGATCCTCATAGTGCCAGCGGGCGGGAAAGAGCTTGTGGCACTCCATGCAGTTGTAGGCCCAGCCCGCCTTCACCAGGTCGAGCCCCTTGGTAGCCCGGGGCGGGGTCTTGTCGAGGTGCGAATCAGCCTCAAGCCCCACCCTCGGCTGCAGGGCCGGGGGACGAGCCACCACGGGGAGCCGCGGGATCACCCCGTTCGTCTCCCCCCCCACACCCGACGTCCGCCCCGGCGTAGGGGCCGCCGGCTCAGCCCCCCACGTACTCCGGCCTCCAGCCAGCGCCCCCCACGCGATGACCACAAGGAGGGCGACCCGGGCGGGAAGCCCGGTTCGAGGCAGAAATCGAGGTCGCGTCATCATCGGAAGGCCTTGGTGCTGCGACGCGACTCTGCCCCTCCCGCTCTTCCCGAACCTTGACCGGGATCAAGAAAGGCGGGAGCCAGGCCGGGGGTTTGGAAAATGGCAATTCCGGGAGAGGCCTCCCCCCCGCAGACCCGACCTTGGGCAGAGATACCCGAACGAAAGGCCAGGCCATGGACTCGTCCCCCAGAACCATTTCCCTCCTCGCCGGGCTGGCGATCGCAGCCGCCGGGCCCGCGGCCGCCCAGGTCGTGCGGTTTGACTTCGACAACGCCCCGGTGCAAACCTCGCTTCCGATCTCCCTCACCGTCGACGGCCTCACCGCCCTGCTCTCCGCCACCGGCCAGGGGTTCTCAATCCAGCAGGCGGGCGTGATGGGGTTCACCCCCGCGGGGTTCTCCGGCCTCGCCATCTATCCGAACAGCATCTTTGGCGCGGATCTCTTGATCGGGTTCTCCCTTCCGGTAACGAACTTCTCCATCCTCTATTCCCCCCAGGAGCTCGGATGCGACGACTCGGCGAGGATGAAGGTCACGGGATACGCCGACGGGGTGTACATCGGGTCCAACACCGCAACCGCAAGCAACCCAGGCACCTGGCCGACGGAACGGCTCACCCTCTCCTCCCCCGACCCCTTCAACAGCGTCGTCATCCATTACGACGCGCGCCCCCCGACCTGCCAGGATTACGGCGGGATCTTCATGGCGGACAACATGGAGGTGGTCCTGGCCCCGCCCCCGATCGTGATCACCTCGCCCGTGGCCAGGGCGGATGGGACCTTCCAGTTCGACTTCACCGCGGCACCCGGCGGCACCTATCGCGTTGTGGCCGCCCCGAGCCTCTCCCTCCCGCTCACGGCCTGGACCCAGGCTGGCATCGTCACGGAAACCTCCCCCGGCCAGTACCGGTTCGAGGAGAGCCAGGCCCTCTCCTTCCCGAGGCGCTTTTATAGGGTTCGTTCCCCGTGACAGGAAGCTGACCTCCTTGCCCGCCCGGCTCCGGCCGGGACTTCACGCTGCGGGCTCCATCCCCCCCCACCCCCGTAAGATCACAGGGGTGCGAGCTCCCAATTGGCGGGAAAGATTCTGAACCTTTTGCCCCACCTCGGACACTCATGGGCAAGCAGACTGCGAAACCATTCCACCCCGTACGCCATGCTATCCATGCCAAACCTGAAATCGCTCCTGCCAGCCCTCCTGCTGGCGCTGCCCGCCCCGATCCCCGCGGACGAGCCCCGCCTCGTCGCGATCAACCCCGCCCTCCTCTATTACCAGGCCTTCGCCCTGGTCCCAACCCTCTCCGAAGGGGACAAAACCGATCTCTTCACCACCGACTGGCGGGGGCGCCCCCTGGATCCTCGCTTGGAGCCCCTCCTTGAGGGGCATGACAACGCCTTCAAGCTTCACCTCCAGGCAGCACGTTCCACCGCCCCCTGTGACTGGGGCTACGACCTTGGGCAGGGCCCGGATCTCCTGATGCCCGGGCTGGCCCGGTCGAAGGCCGTGGCTCAGGTGGCGCGACTTCGGTTCCGTTGGCACCTGGGCCACGGACGCCAGGAGCAGGCCTGCGACGACTACCTCGCCGGAGACTCGTTCCACCGCCGGCTCCGCAACCGGATCGAAGCCTGGCCACGGCCCGCCACGCCCATCGCATCGTGGGTCCACGCGTGGAAGGAGCGGGGTCCGGCCCTCCGCCTCGCAGGGCTGGCCCTGCTGGTGACAGCGTTCGTGTGGGTCGGAATCCGAACGCAGGACCACGGGGGCTCGGCACCCGCCCCGGCACTGGTGGCGGGATCCCCCGTCGGCCCCCTGCCACCCCCGAGCCTGGCCGCCTACCAGGCCGCGGCCGGCGGGTCCTTCGAGGCGCTGGACGATCTACTCTCGCGCCAGTTACGGGCAACGGCCGCGGGTCCCGCCTTCGCCACGCACTCCGCGGGGATGCGAACCGAGCAACTGCGCTGAGACGACCCCGTGCCGCTCAGCCCGGATCGGCGTCGGGCGACTCCTCCGAGGCGCGGGCCGGGGTGCGCTCGAACCAGGCGTAGAGCACCGGCAGAACCACCAGCGTAAGAAACGTCGAGCTGATGATTCCCCCGATCACCACCGTGGCCAGGGGCCGCTGCACTTCGGCCCCGGCTCCGGACGAGAGCGCCATCGGCAGAAACCCCAAGCTCGCCACCAGCGCCGTCATGAGCACCGGCCGAAGCCTCGTCAGGCAGCCCTCCAGGACTGCCCCCAGCGGATCCCGCCCCTCCTCGCGCAGCTCGTTGAAGTAGCTGACAAGCACCACCCCGTTCAGCACCGCCACGCCGCTCAGGGCGATGAACCCCACGGCGGCTGTGATGCTGAACGGCATCCCCCGCATCGCGAGGGCGAACACCCCCCCGGTGATCGCCAGCGGGACGCCGGAGAAGACGAGCAACGCCTGGCGCAGGCTCCCAAACGCCATGAAGATCAAGACGAAAATGAAGAGAAGCGCGGCCGGCACCACCAGTGCCAGTCGGGACCGGGCCTCCACCAGGTGCTCAAACTGCCCCCCGAACTCGATCGAATACCCATCGGGCAGGGGAACCTCCCGTGCGAGCCGCTCCTCGGCCCGGCGCACAAACCCCTCCACATCCCGGGTCTTCAGGTTGACCATCAGGGCGGCCCGGCGCTTGGCGTCGTCCCGCCGGATCGGCTCCACGCTCTCCACCCTCGCAAACTCGGCCACCTCGCCGAGGGCCACCAGCCCATGCTCGCCAACCCGCACCGGGAGCTGCTCGATCTGTCGCTCCTGCTCCCGCAATTCCCCCCGCAGCCGCACGACGACCTCGTGCACGTGTCCCTCGTGCTGGAGGCTCCCGACGACACGGCCGGCCAGCGCGGTGGAGACCGCCTCGTTCAGGGCGGAAGCCGGAAGGCCGTACCGGACCAGGGCGTCACGGCGGGCCGAAAGCGTGAGCATGGGGGACCGTCCCGCCGTCTCAAACTCCACCTCTCCGACCCCGGGCTCCCCTTCCAGGACCCCCTTGATCCGGGAGGCCAACCCCTCGAGGATGTCAAAGTCAGGGCCAAACACCTTCACCGAAAGATCGGCCCGAACCCCCTCCAGCATCTCGTTGAACCGCATCTCAATCGGCTGCGCCACCAGGGTCTGGGTGTTCGTCACCCCGGCGCGGATCGCCTCCGCAACCCGGGCAGCCAGCTCCGCCTTGTCCGGAACCCGCCCCCCCACCCGTCGCCACTGGCTCCGGGGATGATACTGGACGTAAAAGTCGGCCTCGTTCGGCGGCATCGGATCCGTCG
>DMJJ01000404.1 GCA_003452185.1 Verrucomicrobiales bacterium
GCAGGCTCCACGGAGTCGAGGGCATAGAGCCCCAGGAAGAGAGCGCCCCGGGTCCAACAAACATAGAGGTCGGCCATCGGCCTGCCGGTGCCGGGCGGGACGAATCCACGCTCACGATCCCAGTGCAGGAAGGCGTGCCCGGGGGTCCATCCCGAGAGCGGCTCGGCGGGAGCAGGAGGGATCCCTCCACCGGCATCCGGCCGGGGGAGCCGGGGCCCGCGCCGGAGGGCGGTTGGGGCAAACCGCTGGAATGCCTCAACCACCTCCCGGTAGGGAGTGTCATGAATGTCGACGAGCCCGAAGTTGAAGTTCTCCCCATCCTCCCTCCCATGGGTGGGTTCATCCGCGTACTGGAACCAATCCGCACCGACGACATACGGGAGCCGGGCCAGGCTCCCGAGGGTCCGGGCCACCGCCGTCGCCCGATCCTGCTGGGTGGCCACGACAGGATAAAGCCCGTGGGTGTTCCGGTTCCCGCTCCGGTTCTCGGAGGCGGCAAGGTAGAACTCAGTCACCAGGACAGGCTTTCGGGAGATGGCGTGCAGGGTGTCGAGCTGGAACCGCGGGAAGGTGCCGTCCACCCAGGCGGCGTTCAGGTTTGATGAGATCGCATCGACATGGCGGGCGGCGGCCTCGACCAGTTCCGGGTAGTAGAAGGATTGGTAACGGTCGCCAAGGTACAGGGCCCCGGGGGCCTGGCGGCCAAGGATCCCCTGCATCACCGAGTAGTACCGCTCCGCGAGCAGGGCGAGGGCGCGACGCATGGTTCGGATCCCTGAGCCGCCGGACCGGAGGTAGAGCGTCCCGCCCCGCTCCAGCTCCTTCCAACTCGACGCATGCTCCGGCTCAAAGTCGCGGCAGAGCTCATCCCAGTTTCCATGATACCCCTCGCGCACCATCCCGAGGATCCGTCGCCTCTGGCCGCTGGAGGCAGGCTGCTCGAACGTCATCTTCCAGAGGGTGGCGTTCCACCAGCCGAGCTCGTTGTCGCTGTAGTAGCCGATCACCCTCGGATTGCCCCGGGTCGGGGCGATGGCCGCCCGGGCCACCTCCTCCATTCGATGAAGGTTCGCCACATCCCACATGTCCCACCACGGCGCGCCCACTGAGGCGCCGATGTGCAGGACGGGTGTCAGCCAGAACCCGCCCCCCGTTGATCGGGTCAGAACGTCGGCATCCGACCAGGCCCCGAGGGTTGTGAAACCCCAGGATCTCAGCCGGGATTGGGTCTCGAACGCCCATGCCTCGGGTGTCGGGTGGCGATGCCGGTAGGTGTAGGAGGGGTTTTCAGGATCTTCCAGCCCCGGGTCAGCGCCCGGATCCACGACGTCGATCCCCAGGGAGAAGAAGGGGGGACCCCCGGGTGGTTTCACCCACCATGAGCCGTCGGACTCCTCGAAACGAGCCCGGGACTCCGCCCCGATCCCCAGTCGGGGCGCAACGAGAATTGCCGCGACCGCGAGGGCTGTGGCGGCCAGCCGGGAGGACCGGATGGGGAAGCTCATGCGATTTCGACTCATGACTCGAGTCAACCTCTCGTTCGCGCCCTGGGGAGGCAAGCCGTTTTGCTCGGCTTTTTCGACGTTGTGTCTCAAACCATGCAGGGGTGGCAGCACTGCGTAGCCGCCATTTCACATCCCCGCCATTCGTGTGCCACACCCCCGTGTGCACTCTTCGACTCGACGGTAGGAACTGCCCGGCCTTCGGACCGACGGAGCCCGGGCCGCACAACACAACACACAACAGCAGCCATACCCATGAAATCACTCCATTCGTTTTGCCTCACCCTGGCGCTCGCGGGCGCGGCAGGGATCTCGACCCACGCCTCCCAGCTCTCTGAGGCGTTCAACGGCGGCGCCCCTGCCGCCAACCCCGACGTGCTGGGGACCGCCTATCCGAACCTTCCGGCCCCCCGCACCCTGCTCCAGCCCCTGGTGGTCGGGACCGACCCTCTCGAAAACCCCTCCGGTGTGATCACCCATTTCGGATTCCTCAGCGACTCCGCGGCGGGGCTCACCAGCGGCACCAAGACCGAGGCGGACGAGAACACCTACCTCAAGCTCGACTTCAACCCGGGAGGCCCGACCGCAGGATATGACTACGGCCGCCACTTTCTCTTTCAGGGCCATGAAAACGGCGGAGGACTCGCCTACGTAACCCGCATCAACCTGGATGTCACCGATCCGGCACACCGGATCACGCTGCTCACCCCGGTCGCAGCCGACGGCAAGACCCACTACACCCGCATCGACGGATCGAGCTACAACCCCCACACCAAGACCCTCCTCTTCACACAGGAGAACGGAAGCGCCGGCGGGGCGTTTGAAGTCAGCCTCACCTGGCCCCCGGTCCAGCGGGACCTGTACGGCATCCTGGGACAGGGCGGTTACGAGGGCGTTCATACGGACGATCGCGGGAACATCTACATCTGCGAGGATGCGGGCGGCACCCGGGTCAAAGTCGACCCGGCCAACCCTGCAAGCCCCAAGGCGGCCGCGAATCCGAACTCGTTCGTCTACCGGTTCGTGCCGAACGACATCCATGACCTCGGCAAGGGTGGCAAGCTCCAATCCCTGCAGGTCTCGATCGGCGGCACCCCCGTGACCTTCGTCCCGGTGGATGCGACCCATCCGACGGGGGATGTCTTCTCGGACAACCAGCTGGCCCTCCACACCGTTGGCACCTCCCATCCGGTCAAGTGGGTCACGGTCCACGACACCTCGGTCGACGGGTTCGCCCCGTTCGATGCCAACAAGGCCGCGAAGCTCGCCGGTGCGACTCCGTTCAAGCGGCCTGAGAACGGTGTCTTCGCCCCTGGCTCCAAGTTCCGGACCTTCGTCTTCTGCCCCACCGGGGACACCGACATGAACTCTGGCAACGTCCCGGCGCTCGCAGCCCGCGGCGCCTGGGGCTCCATCTTCCGCGTCGACCTGACCGACGATCGCGAGACAGGTTCGATCTCCATCGTCTACCTGGGCGACTCCATCCACAACTCGTTCGACAACGTCCAGTTCGGCTCCAAGAACATCCTCCTTGCGACCGAGGACCGCGGTGACGGGCTCCATGCACAGCTCGCGACCCTCGATTCCATCTGGGCCTTCGACTTCAAGAAACCCTCCACCCCCCCTGTTCGCCTGGTGGGGCTGGGTCGCGACGCGGCCGCGGCCGCGAGCGAGGACAACGAGCCGACCGGCATCCAGTTCACCGGCGGCGACGCCAGCCTGGAGGCGCTTCTCGGAACCGAGGAGAGCCTCGACGACGCCCGCTGGTTCTTCACCCAGCAGCACGGGTTCAACACGGTCTTTGAGATTCTCTTCCTGGAAGACTGAGCGCCTCAGTGATGCCATTCAGCCCGCACATTGGGCCGCCGGCTGAGACCGCGACCCGCCTGAAGGGGTGAATCCATCCAGGCCCCGGCCCTGAACGGCCGGGGCCTTCTGTTTATCAGGAGCGTGCTGCGGGGGAACCCCGCCTCGGGGGCACCCGGAGGAAGGAAACCAGGATCCCGCCGGCAAGGTAGCAGCCGGCGAGGAAGAGGAGGCACGCACGGTCATCGAACCCGTGTGAGCGAAGCCACCCGACGTTCCGGTTGCCGAGGTACCCGGCGAGGTTCGCCCCCATGTTGATGAGCCCGAGTGCGACGGCCGCCGCACCGGAGGTCAGGGTCAGGGTCGGGAGGGACCAGAACGGGGGGGGCCAGAAGTAGGCGGCGAACCCCGTCAGGCAGAGCCACACCATCACGAGCGGGAAGGGCTGGCCGGGAATCGCACTCAGGGAGAGAAAGACCGCGGTGGCGGCCTGGCCCGCGAAACAATGCCACTTCCGCTCCCCCGTCCGGTCGGAGGAGTAGCCCGAAAGGACCACCGAAAGCAGCCCGCACGAGTACACCATCCCGGTCCAAAGAAGCACCTGGGAATCGGTTCCTCCCGAGACTCCCTTGATCGCCGTGGGAAGCCAGAACGCCATGGCATACCCGCCGGTATTCGTTGCGAAGATGGCGGCGGTGAGCAGCCAGACCTGGGGGAGGCGGAGCGCATCCCAGAGGGTCACCCGGATCGCCGACTCCTTGGCGCGCGCCTCCTCGTCGAGGGCCGTCTGCAGCCACTCCCGCTCCCCGGGGGTGAGCCACGCGGCATCCCTGGGACGGTCGGTCAGGAGGAAGAGGGTCGCGATGCCAAGGACGACGGCTGGTGCCCCCTCGACGATGAACATCCATTGCCAGCCGTGCAGTCCGAGCCAATTCACCCCCAGCAGCAGGCCTGAGACCGGCGCCCCGAGGGCGAGGCTGAACGGGACCCCCAGGATCAGCCCCGAGAGAGCCCTTGAGCGATCCCGGGCTGTGAACCAGTGGGTGAAGTGGACGATGATCCCGGGGAAGAACCCCGCCTCGGCGACGCCGAGAAAGAACCGGGCGACGTAAAACTCCATCGGGGTCCGGACAAAAGCCGTCGCCGCCGACATGCACCCCCAGGTGATGAGGATGCGGGCAAACCACTTGCGGGCGCTCCACCGCTCGACGATGAGCGCCCCCGGGATTTCGAGGAGAAGGTAGCCGATGAAAAAGATCCCGAACCCCAGCCCGAAGATCTCCTCCGAGAACCGGAGATCGGCGGCCATCCGAAGCTTGGCGAACCCGGCGTTCGCGCGGTCGAGGTACGCGACGATATAGAGCAGGAAGACAAACGGCAGGATGCGCCACGCCACCTTGCGGCGAACCGCATCAGGGTTGACCGCGCCGCCCGGGGATGGCGCGTGCGCGTCCATCTCAGCGATCGAGGACCCGCACGGTGGTCAACGAATGGATCAACTCATGGTCCGCCCAGGTCCAGACCACCTTCTTGTCCCGGGTGACCTCGAAGGCATGAACCCCCTTCCCCTCCTGGCCCCGCAGGAAGTTTCCCACGATGAGGTTCCCGTTCTTGAGTCGCTGGATGCTCGAGACCCAGGTGATGTTGAGCTCCGGGGCGTC
>DMJJ01000101.1:0-17658 GCA_003452185.1 Verrucomicrobiales bacterium
GCCGGATCAAGGATGTCGACGTGGCTGCGGAGAGCACCGCCTACGCCCGCTACAACATCCTGGTGCAGTCCGGCACCGCGATGCTTGCGCAGGCCAACGCGCTCCCGCAGTCGGCCCTTCGGCTGCTCCAGTAAGCGAGCCCTCAGGTTCACTGAAATCTGACTCACCCCGGGTGGCGGTCTCCGCCACCCGGGTTTCTTTTTGCCCAGGGGATCCACAGGGGGCTCAAGCCCCGGCAGGAACTGCCGATGGATGGAATGAAGGACCGGAAACCATATGGATCTTGGAGTTTCAGGAATCGCCTCGGGGTTCGATTGGCGCTCGACGGTGGACCAGCTCACGCAGGTGGAGCGGGCCCCCCAGACGCGGATGCGTACCGACCAGCAGGCGATCCAGAGCCGCAGCACGGCCTACGGAAACATCAAGAATCAGCTTTCGACCCTCCTTTCCAAGGTGGAGAAGCTCAAGGATCCGACCTTCTTTGACGCGCGGAACACGTCGAGCTCCGATACCACCGTGGCGACCGCCACCGCCACGGCGGGGGCAGGTGTGGGGAACTACAAGTTCAACATCACCCAGCTGGCCACCAGCAGCACCCTTGTCGGCGTGGGCAACCGGGGCAGGGCCCTTTCCCCGGTCGAGGATGTGAGCTCCCTCGTGCTGAGCGACGCCGGGTTTTCCTCCCCCGTCACCCCCGGGACATTCACCGTCAACGGCAAACAGGTCACCATTGCCACCACGGACACCCTCCAGGGGGTGTTCGACAAGATCAACACCGCCACCGGTGGAAACGTCACCGGGGCCTACGATCCCGCGACCGACAAGATCTCGCTCTCCACCCTCAACGGAAGCCCCGTCATCCTCGGGGCCGCCAATGACACCAGCAATTTCCTGGCGCTTGCCCGGCTGAGCAACAACGGGACCTCGGATACCGTGACGAGCTCCATCCCGCTCGGGTCGGTGAAGACATGGGCCGCGCTCTCCAAGGCCAACTTCGCCTCCGCCGTGACGGACGGGGGGGGCGGCGCTGGATCGTTCCTTGTCAACGGTGTGGCCATCTCCTTCAACGCCAGCACCGACACCGTCACCGACGTGCTGGCCAAGATCAACAACTCCACCGCCGGGGTGAACGCCAGCTTCGATGCCACGAACGACAGCATCATCCTGACGAACAAGGTCACGGGGGATCTCGGCATCTCCCTGCAGGACACGACAGGGAACTTCCTGGCCGCGACCGGCCTCCTCACCGGAGCCTCGCTCACCCAGGGGAAGAATCTCAAGTACACCCTGAACGACGGGGTCACGGAGCTCACCAGCCAGTCGAACACCATCGATGGGGTCAGCTCCGGGGTCACGGGCCTGAGCGTCACCGCGCTGAAGCTCGGGACGGCCTCCATCGCGGTTGGCAGCGACACGACGGCCATCAAGCAGGGGATTCAGGATTTCATCACGGAGTACAACCGGAGCCAGGCGGCCATCGAATCCTACACCGCCAGCAGCACGGATTCGAAGGGGAAGGTCAGCGCCGGGGTTCTGGCGAACGACCCTGAGGCGTTCGCGATGGCGACCCAGCTCCGCGCCATGGTCAACGGGCAGGTCGGGGGCATGAGCGGACTCATCGACTACGCCGCCAAGCTGGGCATCGACTCCAACGGCACCGACAACAGCGTGGCGCTAACCGACACGTCGAAACTGGACGACGCCCTGGCCGCAAACTTTTCCGCCGTGCGGGACTTTTTCACCCATTCCACCACGGGCATGGGGACCCGCCTCTACGACTACCTCAACAAGACCGCAGGGGATGATGGCGACCTGACCCAGAAGCAGACGCGGCTCGGCCAGCAGAGCACCGACATCGACACCCAGATCGCCGACCAGGAGCGCTACGTGCAGTCGGTGCGCGCCCAGCTGATCGCGAGTTTTACTGCGATGGAAACCGCCCAGTCGACCATCAACCAGCAGATGCAGTTCATCAACCAGAAGTTTGGGGTCGCCTGAGCGACGCCACATCCTCATGCGCGACCGTTTTGAATCGATCCTTGCCGGGCTCCTCCTGCTGCTCCTGATCCCCGGCCTTCCCGGGTGCTCCACCCGTGCCGAGAGCTCCGTCGACCGGTGGGTGGGCCGGAAGCTCGATCGGCCCGTGGGAGCCGGGTACTCCCCCCGTAATGTGTACCGCGCCGGGGAGGCCCTCCCGGCCGACCTGCGACGGGTTGCCCTCCTGCCGCTCGTCACCGCGCGCCCCGATGGCGGGATGCCGGAGGGGCAGGTCGCCCTTGAGCCGGTGGTGGAACGGGAGCTCGAGAAGCGCCTTGCCTTCGAGGTCGTCCGGATTTCACGCGATCAGGTCCGTCTCTGGACCGGCCGCTCCGACTGGCATGCCGAGGAGGCCCTTCCCCCGGAGCTCCTCAACCGGATCCGCGAATCCTATGGGTGCCAGGGCGTGATCTTTGCCCAGCTTACGGAATTCCATCCCTACGGCCCCGTGCAGATCGGATGGCGCCTCCGGCTGGTCGACAGCCGCAAGGCCGAGGTGTACTGGGCGGTGGACGAGGTTTTTGATGCCGGCGTTCCGGCGGTGGCCAATGCCGCCCGGCGCTATGCCCAGGATTTTCAGCGGGACGCCTCCCCCGTCCCGGACTCGGAGTTTGTGCTGAGCTCACCGAGGCGGTTTGGGGAGTATTCCCTCCATGCCCTGTTTGCGACCCTGCCGGGGCATTGACCCGGACGCGGAGGGGGAGTTGGGAAGGGACTACAGTTTCGGTGCCGTCGTCCGATGCTAGAATTAACAACCGCCCCGGCCAGCCGGGGCCAACGCGGAAGCGAGGTTGACTGGATATGCAAGTGAACACCAATCGGATCCGTCCTCCCGGAGTGCCGGGGGAAGTGGAAACCCAGGCGCGAAGGGCCACGGCCCTCCAGAGCCCGGAGGCGGCGCAGTTCACGTCGAGCGCCTCGCTCAACGCCGCCCTCAGCCAGGCCCCCGACACCCGTCCCGAGGAGGTGGCCCGGGCCCGGCGCCTGGTCGAGACGCGATCCTATCCCCCCCCGGAGCTCATCCGTCGAATCTCCCACCTCTTGGCCGACCAGCTCCCGCCGTCGGCCGATTGATGGCGTGTCCGTTCGAATGCCTCCCTCACCCCACCCCTGAACCACAATGACGTATGGGAATCCGTGGCAATCCTACAGGCAGGTTGCCACTACCACCGCCCCTCCGGGGCACCTTGTTCTGATGCTCTACGATGGGGCCATCCGGTTCCTCAACGGGGCGCTGGCGGGCTTTGATCTCGATGATCCGCTCGAGTTCCACCAGACGATCAACAACAACCTGCTGCGGGCCCAGGACATCATCAACGAGCTCAACGCCAGTCTCAACATGCAGGCCGGGGGCGAGTTCTCGGAGCGCCTCCGGGCGCTCTACATCTACTTCGACCGACGCCTTCAGGAGAGCAACGTGCAGAAGGATCCGGCGGGGATCCGCGAGGTGGTCCAGCGGCTGACGGTCCTCCGGACCGCCTGGCACGAGATGCTTGGAAAATCGGTCGAGGGGGCCCCCCCGCTGCCGCAAGTCACCCCCGGTCACGTCAGCCTTGAGGCCACCGGCTAGACCCGGGCCCACCCCAGATGTCCCCCTCAACACCCCACTCTCCCGAGGCCGCCCTGCTGGCGCTCCTGCGCTCCTGGGAGGGCCTCTCGCGGGACGAGGCGGTCGCGATCGCCTCGGAGAACTGGAACGCCCTCAGGGCCGCCCAGGCTGCCAAGGCCGAGGTTCGCGCCAGGATCGAGGGAATCGCCGCCCGGGGGCATGGGACGGAGTTTACGGCCGACGCCGAGATCCGCGAGCTCGCGGGCCGGCTTCACACTCAGGAGCGCCTGAACCTGGAGACCCTTTCCCGGAAGCTGGGGGTCACCCGCGCCCGCCTGAACCTTGCCGAGGCTTCCACCCGCAATCTTCAACAGGTGCATAGCGCCTACCGGACGCCGACCGCCTCCGGGTGGCAGTGGTATTCCTGACCTCCCCGATGAACCGACCTCCCAGCACTCCCGGCCCCGGCCCCTCCGCGGGGGCTCCGCTCCTCGTAGTAGATGACGAGGAGATGGTGCGTCAGGTCCTCGCGGAGACCCTGACCCGCGAGGGCTATCAAGTGGCCACCGCCCCGGATGCCTTCAAGGCACTTGAACTCCTGGGGCAGCGCTCGTTTGCCGCGATCCTGAGCGACAATCACATGCCCCGGATGCTGGGCCTCGATCTTCTGACGCGGGCCCGGGAGATCCAGCCTCACGCAACCCGCATCCTGATCACCGGGGTGGTGGACCTGGAAACGGTTCTCGAATCGATCAACCGGGGTGAGCTCTACCGGTTCATCATCAAGCCGTGGGTCCGGGAGGAGCTCCTGGCCACGCTGCGGAACGCGGTCCACCGGTATGAGCTGGTCACGCAGAACGAGGCCTTGCTGGCCGAAACCCGCAAACTCAACGCCGCCCTGGGCAAGGCCAACAGCGATCTTGAGGACCAGCTTCGGCGCGAGCTCGACCAGAACCGGCAGCTGGAGCGGCTGAACAAGGCGCTCGCGGGAAACCTCCAGCGATCGGTGGAGCTCTGCGTCAAGACGGTCCAGACGTACTATCCTTCGCTCGGCAGCCGGGCCAGGGCGGTGCACAAAGTCTGTGTGTCGATCGGTGAAACGCTGAAGCTTTCCCCCACCGAGCGCACAACGCTCGAGGTGGCCTCGCAGCTCCACGACATCGGGCTCATCGGCGTTCCCCGGGAGTTGATCAAAAAGTGGCAACGCGATCCCGATTCGCTCGCGGAGTCGGAACGGACCTTGATCCGGCAGCACCCCCAGGTCGGGCAGGAGCTCGTCGGCTTCATCGATGAGCTGGAGCAGGTCGGGAACATCATCCGGGCTCATCACGAGCGGTTTGACGGGGAGGGATACCCCGACCATTTGCACGCGACAGAGATCCCGTGGCTGGCCCGCCTCCTGGCAGTTGCCGTGGCCTACGTCGACCTGGGAGCCCGGGGGGAGGACGCCCTTCTCGCCGTGCGGCGTCTGGCCGGGACCGTTCTCGATCCCGATGCCGTGCGGGTGTTCCTCAAGGGCTCCTCCGGCGACCTGGTTCCCAAGGGGCAGCGGGAGGTGTTGCTTCACGAGCTCCGCCCGGGAATGGTTCTGGCGCGCGGGGTCTACACGGCCAACGGGCTGATGCTCTTTCCCGAGGGACAGGCCTTGAACCCGTTGTACATCGACAAGCTGATGAACCACCACCGGGTCAACCCGATCCGGCATTCCCTTCTGGTCTACTGCTGAGGCCGGGCTCTGCGCCGTGCCGGGGCAGGCTTGGTGCGACAGCGGTTTCGCCGGTTCCGCCGTCTCCCGTGCCCTGTGCAACGCCAGGGGATCGATCCTCCTCGATCCCCTGAATCCGTCCCTCCCTCCATCAGGGGTGCTCGTGTCCCCCGTGGGGCTGCGGCTCCGCGTGGTCCGCCGGCTCCTGTTCGTGACCCTGTCCATGGTCCGCCGGTTCGGCGATCTTCGCCGGCTTGGCCTGGGTGCGGGCCTTGACCTCGCGGGAGGGAAGAAGCGATGTGGAGAAGGAGGCGGGGGGAAGGGGCGATGGGGCAGGTCGCGCCGCCGGGGTGCGGACCTCGGCCGGCTCTACCTTCGAGGCGGTCTCCTGATCGGGCTCCTGGGCGTCGTCAAGATCCACTCCACTGTGGGCCTGGCGGCTCTTGCGCAGCGAGGCCGCCTTCTCGGCCGCCTCCACCTTGGAAATCAGGGCCTCCTGGGTCGGGTGTTGCCCCAGCCAGCCGACCGTCCCTTTCTCAAGATCATAAACCCCCCCCACGATCTGGAGGGCCCCCTCCTTTACCTTTTCCCGGACGAGACTACTGGAGGCGAGCACCTCCTCGATCTGCTGCCAGACGTTCGCCTCGATCGCCGTGGCGACGAGCCGGTCGGGTTGCTCCGTGAGGGTTCGGGCCTTGGCCACCGCGGGCTTGATCCGGTCGACCAGCACATGCAGATGCCCGGGAAGCTCCCCCCCCTTGCAGGCCGCTGTGACGGCGCCGCATCCACTGTGCCCCAGCACCACCAGCAACGGGGTGTGAAGGTGTTCGACCCCGTACTCAATCGTGGCCACCTGGCTCTCATCCGCCACGTTCCCGGCCACCCGCACCACAAAAAGTTCCCCAACTCCGCGGTCGAACAGGACCTCCACCGGGCTCCGGGAATCAGAGCAGGCCAGAATCGTGGCGAACGGCTTCTGCCCCTCGGCCACCGCCTGGCTGCGACGATCCTCACCCTGGTTCGGGTGCCGCGCCTCGCCCGAGGCGTACCGCACATTCCCTTCCTTGAGCAGCGCCAGCGAGGCCTCGCGGATAAGCGCCAAGGTCTGATCGACACCCTTCCGGCCGGTCGTCGCCTCGGGGGTCGCTCCCAGCGGCGGCGGCGGAGCGGCGTGGTCGGCGGAAACTCGCGACGCCAGGGTCGTCAGCCCCAACAGGCTGATCGCCAACAGATTCCTGTAAAGCGGCTTCATATCCTTTGATCCGTAGATTCGTCCGTGTGGCCCATGGGGCTTGCTTCCACCATCGGCATTCCTCCCCCCAAAATTAACCCCGACTCCCGATGCGTTCCCTGCAGCCGAGAACCGCCCGGTGGTTGCTCCGGCTGTTAACTCGGGGCGTGGACGGACGATCAACCTTTGGGCAGGGGTCGGCTCGAGCTTCCTTCCCTCCTCCCCACGCGTGCTCCGGGTTTTCCCCGGTCGGCGGGGGCGGGTGGGGAGGTGGAATCGAGGCGACATGGGGTCCGTCTTGTCCAACGGACCCCGGATCAGGCCCCCGCAACCAGATCATCATCCATGGCGCAAGATTCCGAGAAGCCGGTCGGCGGTGCAGACCGCGCGGGCGTGGGGGAGGCCCCTCCCGGCGAGGATGCCTCCGCGAAATCCCTGCGCGTGCTCCAGATCACGGAGGACCCGCGCAGCGCGGAGCTCTGCCGGGTGGAACTGGAGCGGGCCGGGTGGTGCGTCCGCACGGACGTGGTCCTCACCCGCGAGGAGTTCACCGTGAAACTCTGGTCGGGGCCCTACGATGTGGTGATCGCCGAGCCCCGGGTCCACGACTGGCAGGGGGCTGAGGCGGTCGAGGTGCTCCGGAAGCTGCGGCGCGACATCCCGGTCCTGGTGGTCGGCGGGGCCGTGGGGGAGGAGCGGGTCGCCGAGATCCTCCGGTCCGGCGTTGCTGACTACGTCCTCTGGGAGCGGCTTGCGCGGCTCCCCGTGGCGGTTCGGCGGGTGCTCCTGGAGCGGGCTGAGCGGGGGGAGAAGAAGCGGCTTTCCGAGGAGCGCGACCGGTTCTTCATGCTCTCCAGCGACCTGCTCTGCATCCTGGATCCTTCGTCCAACCTTCTTCAGCTCAACCCGGCCTGGCAGCGGTCCCTGGGGTACGACGTCGAGGACCTGGCTGCCGCACCCCTCCTCGAGCGGATTCATCCCGAGGATCGTCCCCTCTTCGAGCAGTCGCTTCAGTCCGTTGTCAATGGGGCGGCCGCACTCGAGTTCGAGGTCCGGTGCCTCGCCCTCGATGGCACGGTCCGGTGGCTCCAGTGGCGGGCCTCGGCCGTCCCCCGTCAGGCGATGATCTATGCGACGGTGCGCGACACCACCGACCGTAAGCGCCTGGAGGCGCAGCTCCTCCGGGCCCAGCGGATCGAGAGCATCGGCACCCTGGCCAACGGGATCGCCCACGACCTGAACAACGTCCTGACACCGATCCTCATGGCGGTGGAGATTCTTCAGGAGAACACCCGCGATCCCCGGACCCAGAAGCTGCTGAACACCGTTCACAGCAGCGCGCAGCACGGGTCTGCGATGGTGAAGCGGATCCTCGCCTTCTCCAAGGGGGCCGCGGGGGAGAAGATCCCGTTCCAGATCGCCCAGCTCATCCAGCAGATGCGCGACTTTGTGCGGGACACCTTTCCCGCCACCGTCGAGATTCAGACCTCCGCCCCCGCCGATCTCTGGATGGTGAAGGGGGACTCCACCCAGCTCCACCAGGTGTTGCTCAACCTCTGCGTCAACGCGCGGGACGCGATGCCGCAGGGGGGCAAGATCGTGATCGAGGCCTCGAACCGGGAGCTCGATGAATGCTACGCCAGGCTGCACCTCGATGCGCGGCCCGGGCCCTACGTGCTCCTGAACGTCGCGGACACCGGGGGGGGCATCCCTCCGGCGGTGATGGAGAAGATTTTTGAGCCGTTCTTCACCACCAAGGAGACCGGCAAGGGGACCGGGCTGGGATTGTCGACGGTGCTCGGGATCATCAAGGGGCACGGGGGATTCATCAACGTTTACAGCGAGCCGGGGCGGGGGACCCGGTTCTCGATCTACCTCCCCGCCATCCCCTGCGAGAAGCCGGCCCCCCCCCGGCCGCCGGCACCCGTGCTCCATCGGGGCCAGGGGGAGTGCATCCTGGTGATCGACGACGAGGCCTCGTTCCGGGAGATCAGCCGCTCGATCCTCGAAAAGCACGGCTACCGTGTCCTGACAGCCGCGGAGGGAAACGAGGCCCTCTCTGTCATGGGACAGCACCGGGGGCAGATTCACCTCGCGATCACGGACATGATGATGCCGGTCCTCGATGGGAGCGCCACCATGCGGGGGCTCAGGAAGATCGACCCCCAGATCCGGCTCATCGCCACGAGCGGGATGCCGGTGGGCGAGCGTTTCCAGCCCCTCGGGACGGCCGAACGGATCCCCTTTCTGCTCAAACCGTACTCGGCCCTTCGGCTCCTGGAGGCGGCCCATGACGCCCTTGTTTCGAAGCTGGAGAGAGTTCTCGCTCCATGACCGCGCCCGAACAGCCGATGACTTCCTTGGAGCTCCACGGAGCCTGTCCGGGCTTGGTACCGGATCTGCTCGGAAGGGGTTGCGGGGCAACGCCGGACCAGGGTCCGGGGCTTTCCCGGCGACCACGGCCCAATAGCAACATGGACACAATCACGAGGCAGGCAGGCGACAGACCACATCCCCGGGACAACCCGTCGGGGTGGCGGCTGCATGTGCTGGCGGCGTTCGGTCCGCATCGGGGGGGCAGTTTGTTCCTCGGCGAGGGCTGGAAAGTGCCGACCGCCCCCCCCTCGACGGCCCCGATTTCCCGTCCCGCCCGTACCCTGACGGTCGGATTTGTCGAGGCGGGTCGTGTGGTGATCCCGATTCAACGCAGCCCGCAGTCGGGCGAGGGAAGGAGCCGCGTTCCCTAGCCCCATGCCTGACGCGAACCAAACTTCCCTCGGGACGGTGCTGGTGGTGGATGACGACAACCTGTCGCGCCGCTGCCTGAAGGTGTTCCTGGAAAAGGCCGGCTACTCGGTCCTGGCGGCCACTGGCGTGGACCACGCCCTGGAGCTCCTCAAGAAGACCCCGCTGGCGACCCTCGACTGCCTGGTGACCGACTACCGGATGCCGGAAAAGGACGGCCTCTGGCTTCTCAAATGGCTCCAGGAGCAGGATTCCCAAATGGCCGCCATCATGGTCACGGCGGAGGGGGAGAAGCAGCTCGTGACCGCGAGCCTCCGCCAGGGGGCGTGCGATTTCCTCGACAAGCCGGTCGACGCCCGGCTCCTCGTCGCGGCGGTGGCCAAGGCCTGTGAGCTGACGCGCCACCATCGGAACATGGCTCGCGCCGAGTCCGACGTGAAGGCCATCGGCCGGATCCAGCAGCAGATGGTCGGTAACGCGATCCCGGATTGCGGCCTGTCTGTTGAGCTCTGCTACCACCCGAGCCACGAGGCGGGGGGGGATTATCTGAGTCTTTTCCCCCTCGGGGGCGAACGGTTCCTCGTCCTGGCCACCGATGTCTCGGGGCACGACCTGCGGGCCGCCTACCTCTCCGCCTACTTCCAGGGGTTCGTCCGGGGAATGATGGAAGCGCGCGAGCCGATTGAGAAGGTCCTTGCCGCGTTCAACAGGTTTCTGCTCCAGGAGGCGGGCGACCAGTCCTCCGAGGTGACCTCCGTGGCGGTCTGCGCCCTCGTGCTCGACCGGGCCGAGGGGCGCGCCAAGTCCCTTTCTTGCGGTTTTCCGATGGCGGTCTATTGCGACGGGGTTCGAGAGGTGCGAACCCTGGGGGACCTCTGGAGCTCCCCTCTTGGATGGTTCGACGGGACGGTCGACGAGCCGGTCTCCGTCGAGACTCTCCCCACGGGACGATTCTACCTCTGGACCGACGGGCTTGAGGACCTCGCCCTGCAGCTTGGGGCCTCGCCGATGGGGCTCGCCTTTGCGCTGCTCAACGGGCGGCGGTGCGGGATGACGCCCATCTGGATGAAGAAGGCGGCTGACGACATCCTGTTTGCCACCGTCCAGGTGGCGCCCGGCGGGGAGCGGGAGGCGGGGTTCTACCCCATTTTCTTCGCGCGGTACCCGGGGTCGGATTACCTCAAGGTGGACGCCCACCAGGAGGAGTGGAGCCGGACCTTGAAGATCGCGCTCCCGGAGCTCACCGACACCCGGGTGTTCGACATCCTGCTCTGTGCCCGCGAGATCGCTGTGAATGCGATGCGTCATGGGTGCAAGGGTTGCCCCGACCAGCAGAGCACCTTCCTCATGATGTGCGATCCGGCGTCGCGTCTCATCCGGGTGGTCATCAGCGATCCCGGCCCGGGGCACGAATTCGACTGGCAGGAACACAAGCGCAAGACCGAGGAGGACCTCATCGACGAGCATCGCGGCCTGATGCTGATCGACATGCTCTCCACCCGCTTTGAGACGTCGCGTCGCGGGGCGCACGTCGAGATGGATTTCAGCTTTGATGATTTGGCGACCGCCATCGCCAGCTAGCGACAGAGAACGAACGAAGGCCCAACACTCACTATGAAACAGAACCTCGACATCACAACCGGGACCCTCACGGTGGCATTCCCGGGGGACGTACTCAGCACCAACGTGGACTCGCTCCGGCAGGCCACGTTCGCCGCGCTTGAGAGTCCCGAGATCAAGAACTCGGCCTGGATGACGCTCCGGCTCGACCTCACCGCGGCCAAGATGGTGGACAGCGCGGGCCTGAACCTGATCGTTTCGATCATCAAGGCGGTGAAGTCCCGCGGCGGCTCGGTGCGCGCCACGGTCGGCAACCCGAACGTGTATCGCACGTTCATCTTCACCCGGCTCGACAAGCAGCTGGAGCTGGCCCAGGCGGCCTGACCGACGATTTGTCGAGGCCACACACGGAGGCCGGCCCGACTCGTCCCAATGAGCGCCACGCCACCCCGGGCAGGGGAATGGCGTGTGCGCCCTTTTAAACTCAGAAGATCACCGGGACCCCCTCCTCAAGGATCCGCACCCGGTTGAGCTTTCCCTCCTTGCGGGCGATCTCCTTGAGCCACCGGGGAGGGGCATCGAGGGCCTCGAACGAGAGCTTGAACGAGCCAAAGTGCATCGGGATGAACCACTCCGCCCCGAGGTCGTTGAACACCTGCATCGCCTCGTCGGGCCCCATGTGCACCTGCCGGAAGGAGTCGGGGTAGTACGCCCCGATGGGAAGCAGGGCGATCTCCGGGGTGCACCGGGTTCCGATTTCCTTGAAGCCGTCGAAGTAGGCGCTGTCCCCCGCGTGGTAGATCTTCCGCCCCTGGTGCTCCAGCATGAATCCCCCGTACCCCCGGTGGTCGTCGTGCAGGGTCCGAGCCCCCCAGTGCTTTGCCGGGGTGAGAGTCACCCTCCAGTCGTCGTGCGAGAAGCTCTCCCAGGTTTGCAGCTCGATGATCCGTCCGAACCCCAGCCCCCGGGCGAGATCTCCCACGCCCCAGGGCATGACCCCGATCTTGGGCTCCGGGAGCTTGCGGAGCGACGGCTTGTGGAAGTGGTCAAAGTGCGCGTGGGTCAGGAGGACCAGGTCGATCGGGGGAAGATCCTGGATCTTCAATCCGGCTCGCTTCACCCGCTTCAGCAGGAACAGCCAGTTCGCAAAATTCGGGTCGATCAGGATGTTCAGGTCGTTGAACTGAACGAGGAACGAAGCATGCCCGATCCAGGTGATGGCCACCTTTCCCTCGGAAAGTTTGGGATAGACCGGCCGACGGTGCTGGCCCGTGCGGGGGGTGAGGAGGGCTTTCCAGACCATTTCATAGAAGAAGGTCCTGGGGTTGAAGTGGTTGCTTGGAGTCAACTCCTTGAACGAGCGTGGGATACGCCGTTTTTGACGTCCTGAACCTGGTCGATGACCCGGATTGTTCATCATGGCAACTGCCTGCTGCCCATACCCATACCGGGTCCTTGAATAAAACACAAATCCCCTCTGTCCAACCCGCGTCGGTGTTCCCTAACGAACACGTCTATGAAAACAAGCATTGCAGTCCTGAGCGGTCTTGCACTGACAGCCTCCCCCTTCCTTCAGCCGGCGCAGGCCGGCAACCGCGAGTGGGCCACGGCGGGTAAAATCCTGACCGGGGTCGCCGCCGTCCATATTCTCAGCCGGGCCTTTGATCCTCCCCCGGTTTACCAGACCGTGTACACCACCCCGGTGGTCGTACAGGCTCCGCCTCAAGTGGTCTACCAGCCCGTTCCGGTGGTGGTCCAGCAGCCGGCGGCCCCGGTGGTGGTGCAAGCCCCCCCGGCTCCGGCCCCGGCAATCCCGAACGCCCCGACAGTTCCCCCCGCGCCGGTGGTCAACGCGGCCCCTCCCCCCACCTACGTGGTGCAGCAGCAGCCGGTCTACGTTCAGCAGGCCCCGGTGTACGTGGCTCCCGCCCCGGTGTACGTCGCCCCCGTTTATATTCCACCTCCGGTCGTGAGCTTTGGCTTCGGGTTTGGTCATTACTACGGTCGGGGCCCGGTGTTTTACGGCCACCGCCACTGCTGGTAAGCATAGCCGCAGGATCACGAATCCTTTGATTGGGATCGAAGATCATCCCGCCCGAGTTCGCTCGGGCGGGATTTTTTTTGGGTAATGGAGGTCCGGGGTTGTGCAAACCGACGGTTTGGCGTAGACCGCACGACATGTCCGATGTCATCCATCGCCTTGAAAGCTTCCTCCGCCGCGCCCCGCGGCTGGGGACCGGGGTCTACATCGCCAAAGGGGGGGTGGTCGTCGGGGATGTGACCCTTGGGGACCACTCCAGCGTCTGGTACAACGCCGTCCTCCGTGGGGATATCGAGCGGATCGTCGTCGGTCACCACTCGAACATCCAGGATAACGCGGTTCTTCACCTCGCCGACGATCTTCCCTGCCTGATCGGCGACTACGTCACGGTGGGGCATTCCGCGGTGGTTCACGCCTGCACGGTCGGGAACGAGTGCCTCATCGGCATGGGAGCCACCCTCCTCGACGGGGCCGTGATCGGCGACCAGTGCATCATCGGCGCTCACGCCCTCGTCCCTCCGGGGAAGAGAATCCCCCCGGGATCGATGGTCATGGGGGTGCCGGGCAAGGTGATCCGCGAGTTGACCCCCGATGAGCGCGCGGGGCTTCGCCACTGGGCGGAGAAGTACGTGCACAACGCGGCCTACTGCCTCTCCCACGGGATCAACGTGGGAGCCCCGCTCCCGAGCTGACCCCGCTCACCGGCTGAGCGTCCGGTAGAACCGCGCCGGCGATGCCGGTGAAGCCGCGCCGTCGAGGAAGAACGTCGTTCCGGAGGGGAGTTCCAGGTCCCAGAGCGGGGTCCAGTCCAGCAGGTTGCTCGACGTCTGCATGGACACCGGCCCCGGCCCGCTCGCGTTCAGGTGGAATCCGAACCCGGCGCTGTTCCACGAAGCCTCCCCCAGGGCGACCACTCGCGACGAGGGGAGGGTGATCTCCCAGAGCGAGGACTCGAACCCGTAGCAGATGACGTAAATCCGGTTCTCGATCACTTCCGCGTCCACCGGATACCCCAGCCCCGTGACCAGCCGGTGAACCTCCGTCTCGTAGCGGTCCCCCACCCGGTGAAGCTGGAGATGAAGCAGGTCGTTGCTCCCGTCGAGGAAGGGGCCTGCGGCGGTCTCCCCGGTTTCATCCCCCGCCATGAAACTCATGACGAATGCGCTGCCGGTGTAGGGGGCGGCCATCGACCCCGTCTCATCGAACACCAGCCCGAGCGGCGAGCGATGAGCCGTGAACGTGGCGATCGGGACCCCGGTGTCGCTGGCATCCTTGACCTTTCCGTCCGCGGGGTCCCGGTATTTGTCCGCATCGGGCCCCCGGTTGAGGATCGGCTCGGTCATGCCCCCCGGCGACGGTGGGAACGTTGGATCGTTCCGATACTCCCCTGCCTTCACCGCCCCAAACCGCACGTCCAGGAGCTTGTCCCCCGCCGGGTCATAGCCCGAGAACTGCTGCGGGTTGTCGGCTCCCCCCATTCGCCACGGAAACCCATAGTGATGGCCCTCCTGGAGCCAGTTCAGTTCATCCGAGACGCTCCGGTCGGGACCGTTGTCCGGACCGAACAGCTCCCCTTGCGGGGAAAACCTCAGGTCATAGGTGTTCCTCACCCCCTCACAATAGACCCACCCTGCCGCCTTGAGTGCCCCCCTGTCCCGGGGCAGCACGAGGTCGGTTGAGTTCGCCGGGATCCGCAGGATCAGGGAGGTCAAGGGGTCCTCGCGCAGCCCCGGAAACGCCCCCTGCGCCTCCTGGACCTCCCCGTGGTCCGTGCGGGATCCGCTGTTCACGTAGAGCAGGGCTCCATCGGGGGAGACCTCCACCCCGTTGAACAGATGGTCATACGCCCCCTGGCTCCGGGCATAATCTTCCGTTCGGGCCACCACGGACCACTGGCGCCCCGACGCCCCCCCCGCGCGCTCGGTCCCCCGGAGGATGCGCGCAAAGGTGAAGGCGTTACTCCCGGCCACAACATGGTTTCCCACCAGGTAAAACGTCCCCGCGCGGTCGATCGCAAAACCCATCGCGTTGGTTTCTCCGTGGTCGCGGGAGTCCGCCACGAGCGTCGTGGTGGAGAGGCCATCCCCGGGACGCAACCCAACCCGGTAGATTCCCCCTCCGAGGGTGAGATAGTAGAGGGTGTTATTCCTCGGATCCTTGGCGATGCGGCAGGGGTGCGACGGGTCGCTCACCGTCGTCACCAGGCGAACCTGGATGCGCGGGTCCCGGGGCTCGGGAGTCTTCTCCCGCGCGGGGGCCCGCCCGGGAAGGAGGCCCAGGGCGAGGAGCCCCAGCACCCAGGCCATCGCGGCGGAAGACAGGGTCCTGGGTAACGACGAAGGTTGGGAGTTGGAGCGACGCACGGCGTGGAGCGGGAGGGTGGAGTTCATGGGGCCAGCACGACGCGGTAGAACCGCATGGTGGCCGGACGGGTGGAGAGGAGGATGGGGCGGGGGTTTCCCGTCCCGACGATCAGCGAGCCGATCGCCTGCCAGGCGCCGGCGGCGTTCAGGAACTGGAGTTGGTAGCTCTCCCCGGGCTTGGTGTCGAACTCGATCTCCACGGCAGGATACTGCCGCAGGACGGCACCGGGGGAGCTTCGCGAGTCGAGGGGATCGGTGCCCGCCGCCACCTCCTCGCCATCCGTGAAGGTATCCCCATCGGTGTCCGCCCGGGTCGGGTCGGTGTGCACGACGAAGATCTCACGCCCGTCGGTCAGGCCATCCCCATCGGTGTCGGCACGCGTCGGATCGGTGTGCCAGAGGGTGAGCTCATCGGAGTCAGAAAGCCCGTCCTGATCCGTGTCGACCGAGGAGGGATCGGTATGCCACTGGAGCACCTCCTCCCCGTCGGACAACCCGTCGCCGTCGGTGTCCCGGTTGTTGGCGTCGGTGCGGGACAGGAACGGCCGCTCCAGGAGGTAGCAGGCCCTCACCGCGGGGTTGTTCCCCGGCGCGTCCCGCCATCCGTTCCGGGTGGCATCGAACAGGAGTTGGTCGGCGTCCAGGAGGTTGTTCGGGTACCCCGGGGCCCAGGCGGCGTAGGTCATCGGCTCCCCCGAAACCCATTGCCAGCGTCCCTCCACGAGGCTGTCGCTGGCCCCAAGCCAGAGGTTGGTGGTGAAGGTCCCGCCCCCGGCCTGCTGGAGCGCTTTCTGCCATTCCGCGGCGCTGGTGATGATGGCCAGCGTTCCGTTCAGGGACTGGGCGTCGGCCTGGGCCTCAAACCAGGTGAAGCTGCCGTAGATGACCTGGTACGTGGAGTCCGCCGGTGCCTCCACTCCGTCCGAGAGCCCGTCATGGTCGGTATCGGGATCGTTGGGATCGGTCCATGCGCCCCGCTCCAGGATGTAGCCATCCCGCGCCAGCACCCCGCCGGTGATTGGGACATCATTCCAGTACGCCGCATCCCCGTCGCGGGTCGCCGTCTCGTTTCCCCAGATCAGGAGATAGTTTTCAGGGGCCCCATGCCCGTTTCCCAGGGAGTCGTTGCTCGGCTCCCCCGCCCGCCAGTTGCTGAAGGTCCATTTCTCGCCCGTGATCCAGCGCCAGTTGCCCTCGCTCCCCTCATCCGTCCCACCCAGCCAGAGGTTCTTCCCGGCGAGGGAGGCCCCGAGGACCGCCCGCATGTCGGCCCATTCCTGGGCGTTGATTACGGTGGCGAGATGGCCCCCCCGGTTGAGGGCATCCACCCGGGCTGCCTCCCAGGTGAAGGTGCCGGGGACAATCTCATACCGTCCGAAACCCCGCTCCCAGTCGTCGCTCAGCCCGTCGCCATCGGTGTCAACCGCGCCAGCAGCGCGGGGCAGAGGCAGGACGGCAAGGCAGAGGAGCAGGGCGAGCCGCCGGAGGGGGCCCACGAAGGGGCGGGGGAGGATTGGGGCGTTCATGGGAGGCTCACTTGGAAATCACCACACGCCACAACTGCTTCGGAGCGGTGCGGGTGCTGATCAGCCGGCTGATCGGCTGCCCCGTCCCCACGTACTTTGCCCCGTAGTTCGTCCACCCGCCGGCGTCGGCCAGCACCTGCATCTGGTAAAGCTCCCCCAGCTTGGTGTCGAACTCGATCTCGACCGCCGTGAAAATCCGTGACTGCGGCCCCGGGACGCTCGAGGCCAGGGTCGGGTCCGACCCATAGGTGACCTCCAGAAGGTCCGAATACCCGTCCCCGTCGGAGTCCTGCTTCAGGGGGTCGGTGTGATACCGGAAGAGCTCCTCCCCGTCGGCCAGTCCGTCGTCGTCGGTGTCGGCCAGGAGCGGGTTGGTGTGGAAGCGGCGGATCTCCTCGAAGTCCGAGAGCCCGTCGCCGTCGGTATCCACCCGGACCGGATCGGTCTTGTAGAACCTCGCCTCATCCCCGTCCTTCAACCCATCGCCATCGGTATCGGGATTGTTGGGGTCGGTTTGGAAGACGTTCTCCCGCTCCAGCAGGTACGCGGCGGCCACGGCGGTGGAGCCCATGTCATACCACGTGGCCCCCGGCGGCCTCATCATGAGGTAGTCCTGGTTCAGGAGGTTGTCCGGCTGCCCTCCCTGCCAGCGCTGGTAGCTGAAGGGTTCTCCGGTGACCCAGTGCCACTGGCCTTCGATGGCCGCGTCGGTGGCTCCGATCCAAATCTCCTGCTGAAAGAGGGCAGCTCCAACCACGGCCTGGATCTTCTGCCATTCCGCCTCCGACGTGATCACGGCAAGGTGCCCTCCGCGGGCCTCTGCATCCGCCTTGGCCGAATTCCAGTCCAGCGGCACGCGCACGATCTCGTAGGCCGGGAGCTGGAACGCCTCCTCCCCGTC
>DMJJ01000101.1:17989-26889 GCA_003452185.1 Verrucomicrobiales bacterium
ATGTAGCCATCCCGCGCCAGCACCCCTCCGGTCACGGTGGCGTCGTTCCAGAAAAGCTGGTTGTTATCCCGGGAGGCCGTCTCATTCCCCCAGATCATGAGGTAGTTCTCGGGCACGCCCATCCCGTTTCCAAGCGAGTCGTTCCCCGGCTCCCCAAGCCGCCAGTTGGAAAACTTCCACGGTTCTCCCGTGATCCACCGCCAGGTCCCCTCGGTTCCTTCATCGGTGCCCCCCAGCCAGAGGTTCTTGCCATAGAGGGCGGTCCCGAGCACCCCCTTCATATCGCTCCACTCGAGATCGCTGACGATGGTGGCAAGGTGCCCTCCGCGGAGTTCGGCATCCGCCTTCGCCTCCTGCCAGGTGAAGCTCCCGGGCACGATTTCGTAACGGCCCACCCCCCGCTCCCAGTCATCCGAGAGCCCGTCGTGGTCGGTGTCCTGTGCGGCCCGGAGGGGCAGGGTGGCCAGCAGCGACGCGGCCAGAAGGGGAAGCTGCCGTACCAGGGGGGACATCGTGACGCGGGGGATCATCGGCTCTCCTTGGGTTGCGGACGTACAACGGTTCATGGGCTGCGGCGACTTCACGACGGGAAGGAACAGCTCGATCTTGGGGCCTCCCGGCGTGGCTTTGACGACAAGGAGGGTATAGGCACCGCGACGTCGTGAATCAAGGAGAATAGTCCCGCAGAATCCCGAGCCCACCCCCCCCAGCCAGCAGGCGTATCGCCTCGAACACGACCCGCAGGGAAGTCCCTCCCGGGTTTGCCCTGCGCCGCGGCCGGTGGCTATCGGAGGAATTGCGGCGGGATCTTCTTCCCCCCGGCCCCGCCGCCGAAGAGCTTCTGGAACTTGCTGAACTTCTTCATCATCATCTGCATCTGGTTGAAGCGGTTCAGCATGTTGTTGAGCTCGGAGACCTGGACGCCGCTTCCCCGGGCGATCCGCTTGCGACGGCTCGCGTTGAGGATGTTGGGCTGGCGGCGTTCCTCATAGGTCATCGCGCAGATCATCGCCTCCATGCGGGCAAACTCGTTTTCCTGCTTCGAGAGGTCCGCTCCCTTGAGCATCTGATCCCCTCCGGGGAGCATTCCAACGATCTTGTCGAGGGGGCCGAGCTTCTTGATCTGGCGAAGCTGGTCGAGGAAGTCCTCCAGGGAGAACTGCCCCTTGCGCATCTTCTCCTCGAGCTTCTTGGCATCCGCCTCGTCGACCGCCTCGGCCGCCTTCTCGACCAGGCTGACGACGTCGCCCATCCCGAGGATCCGGGAGGCCATCCGTTCGGGGTGGAACGGCTCAAAGTCCTCGAGCTTTTCCCCCATGCCGGCGAACTTGATCGGCTTCTGGGTGACCGCCTTCAGGCTCAGGGCCGCCCCGCCGCGGGCGTCGCCGTCGAGCTTGGTCAGGATCGACCCGGTGATCTGGAGCGCCTTGTCGAAATGGGTGGCGACATTGACCGCTTCCTGTCCCGTGGCGGCGTCGACCACCAGGAGGATCTCGTCCGGGCGCACCAGGTCGCGGAGCCGGACGAGCTCCTGGACCAGCGGCTCGTCAATCTGGAGACGGCCCGCGGTGTCGAAGATCAGAAGGTCGCGGCCCGTGGCGGCCGCCTGCTCACGGGCGCCGCGGGCGATCGCCAGCACATCGGTCTCCCCCCTCTGGATGAAGACGGGAACCCCGAGCTGCTGCCCGAGCTTCTCGAGCTGGTCCATGGCCGCCGGGCGGTAGACATCCGCCCCGACGAGCATCGGCTTTCGATCCTGCTTCTGGAGCCACCGTGCCAGCTTTGCGCTGGAGGTGGTCTTTCCCGACCCGTGCAGTCCGACCATCATCAGCACCCCGGGGGTGCCACGGAACTCAAGACCCGCGTTCGCCGAGCCGAGCAGGCCCACCAGCTCGTCGTGGATGATCTTGATGATCTGCTGCCCGGGATGGACGCTTTGGATGACCTCCTGCCCGAGGGACTTCTCCTTGATCCGGTCGAGGAAGTCCTTCACCACCTTGAAATTGACGTCCGCGTCCAGCAGCGCCATCCGCACCTCGCGGAGGGAATCCGAGACATTCTCCTCGGAGATCTTTCCCAGCCCGCGCAGGTTGCGAAAAACGTTCTGCAGCTTGCCTGTCAGCGAATCAAACATGGCCGCTACGCTAGCCCGGGTTTCCCCCGCCGTTCAACGTCAGAATCCAAGCCGGGAGCCCGTGAGGCCGGCTCACGGCCTGACCGCAGTCCCGTCCCGGCGGCGCACCGGCTCCCAGAAGCCCGGGTTCTCCGGAAGGGGAAACTTCTTTGCCGCCTCCTCGTTGAAGTCCACCCCGAACCCCGGCGCCTCGTTCACGAACATGTAGCCCCCCTTGACGGTGGGGCTCCCCGGGAACACTTCCAGCAGGGTGTCGCTCGGGTGGAACACCTCCTGGATTCCGAAGTTGTGAATCGCCAGGTCGAGGTGGGCGTTGGCCGCATGGCCCACGGGGGAAAGATCCCCCGGGCCATGCCAGGCGGTGCGCACGTTGAACCATTCTGCCAGGGCCGCCACCTTGCGCATCACCGTGAACCCGCCGGTCTGGGAAAGGTGCACCCGAATGAAATCGATCAGCCGGTCCTTGATCAGGGGGATCCACTCCTGCGGGGAGTTGAACAGCTCGCCCATCGCGATCGGGACCGCGGAGGCCTCCCGCAGCCGGTGGAAATAGGCGTTATCCTCGGGGGAGAGCGGGTCCTCAATGAAGAAGGGACGATACCGCTCCACCTCCTTCAGGAGCCGGATGGCATCGACGGGTTCAATCCGCTCATGGACGTCGTGGAGAAGTTCGACGTCCTCTCCGCAGCTCCCGCGGATCTTCTCGAACATGCGGGGGACCGACTTGAGGTACGGGGCGACGTCCATGTGCTGGTCCTTGGGCAGCCCGAATCCGTTGGCCCGGAACGCCGGGTTGGTCGAGAGCTGCGGGGATCCATAGGCCCCGAGCTGGATCCGCACATGGCGAAACCCCTCCGCCATGAGCTTCTGCACGCTCTCCTCCAACTCCTTCAGGTCCCTCCCCGAGGCGTGGCCGTAGCAATCGACCGCGAAGCGTGATTTGCCCCCGAGCAGCTGGTACACCGGCATCCCGGCCCGCTTGCCCTTGATGTCCCAGAGGGCCTGGTCGAGGCCGCAGAGGGCGCAGTTGAGCACCGGCCCGTTCCTCCAGTAGGAGCTCGTGTAGGCGTTCTGCCACAGGTCCTCGATGTTGTCGACGTCCCGGCCCCTGGCAAACGGGTCGAGGTAATCGTTCACGGCCGACACGACCGGCAGGGGCCGCTGGTTGAACGTCGCACATCCGAGCCCGTAGAGGCCCGGCTCGCTGGTGTCAACGCGCACCACCACGAGCCGCGTCTTCTGGGGGGCCGTGGCGATGGCGCGCACGCGGGTGATCTTCACCGGCCCGGAGGCCTTCCCGGCCTTCGGCTCCGGGGACTCCGCCGCCTGCGCCTCCCCCCGACCCGCCGCCAGCATGCCGAAGGCTGCGCCTGCCGTGCCGAGGCCGAGATGGGTGAACCAGTGGCGACGATTCATGGATGAAGTGAAATGGGTTGAGGGTGGAGAGGTGTCTGGGTGCAGGGGGAGAAAAACCGAAGGCCCGTGGGAAAGCAACCCATTCCCCGCGTCGCCCCGGCCCCGGCAGGGCGGGCGGGCCGGGGCAACCGGGTCGGGAGGGTTTTGGGAGGGGGCGTTTGAGCGGGGGGCCTCACTTCAGCCCGGAGGGGGCCTCCACCAGATCGGTGAGCTCCTCGGGAGTCATGAGGGCCGCGAGGCCGGCGGGCATGATCGAGAGGGCCTGCTTGGTCCGGGTGGCGATGTCGCTTTTCTTGTACGACAGGACGATTCCCCCGGGGGCCTTGATCGAGAGATCGGTCTCCGTCTCGCTCGCGATCAGGCCAAAGGCCTCGTCGCCGTTCCTGAGCGTCACCAGCCACGCCTCAAACCCGAAGGAGATCCCGGCACTCGGGTCGAGGATCGCCTCGTACAGGGCATCCTTTCCGAGCTTCGTCCCGACCTGGGAGAGATCGGGACCGAAGTTCACTCCCTGTCCCCGGACGGCATGGCAGGTGGAGCAGGTCGCCTTTCCGGAAAAGAGGGCGGCTCCCCGGCTTGGATCCCCCTTGCGCCGGATCAACTCGGCTACCGGCGGCAGGGGCTTCCCCCCGGCAACCTCCGGGGCCGGGAAGAGCCGCGCGGCCGCGGTGCGGATCTCCGGCCACCGGACCACCGAGAGCTCCGCGCCGGCACCAAACCGCAGATCCGCGGGAAGCCGATCCTCGGTCGCCAGCTTGAGCAGGGAGCCTGCCCCCTCGGAGGTCCTGGCCAGCGCCTTCACGGCAAGCTTTCGGAGGGTGGAATCCCGTTTGAGGTCGAGCACCAGGGGGAGCAAAACGGGCACCCCGCGGGCCTCCCCCGCCGCACCGATTGCCTGGACGAGGTGGGAGGCCGCCATCGCGTTGGTGCCCGCCAGCTCACGCGTCAACGGGGCCACCGCCCCCCCCGCGAGCAGAATTCTCATCGCCTCCGCCCCGGAGTCATCCCCCCCGCGCGCCGCCGCGACCTCCACCAGGCCCTCTCCCTGGTCGGTCAGATGAAAGTGGCGAACCAGGCTCACAAAGTCGGGGGTCCCCCGGACGCGGCCCAGGATCTTGTGCACCGTCTCATCCAGCTTCGCGTTGGCGGAGAGATCCGTGGCCTCCAGTCGGAGGAGGGCCTGCGCGGCGATGGAGGCCCGGGAGGGCTCGGGCGACGGGGTCTCCTCCCCCTTCGCCCAGGCCCCAAACCCCAGGAGAGCCCCCAGGAGCAGGGCGACCGACCGCCGCCGCGAGCCATCCGGAACGGGGAGGGCAGGGAGGCGAGGCGCGGGGTGGATCGGCCCGGACGGGATCATGGCATGACACATATCGGCACCACAAAAGGGGGGCCGCTTTTCCGATGCAAGGGAAAGTTTTCGGGCTCTCCCAGCCTCCCGGCAAGAGGGCCGCCCAAACGGGCCCCCAGGACTTGGAGTCCCCCGGGGCGGGGGGGCACCCTCTGCCGTGCCGGCCCTCCGCGCGCCGACCCCGTCCGACACAGGACTGGCATCCTTTGCCTCGGCGGTGTAGCTTGCCTTGGAACCCATGCGCTCTCTCGCACTCCTCGTCGCGGGGCTTCTCTTGCCGGCGCTTGCCGGCAGGACGGCCGACGCCGTCGCCGCGCTTCCTCCGGGCGTCTGCCAGGTCGGGACCCTCCAGCATGCCATGCTGAAGGAGAGCTCCGGGATCGCCCCCTGCCGGTTGGATACCTCGGTTTTCTGGACCCACAACGACGGGCATCACCGCACCCTGTACGCGGTGGATCGCACCGGGCGCGATCGTGGGTCCACCCAGATCCTGGCCCCGTTCGAGGACTGGGAGGACATCGCCTCCAACCACTCGGGCCAGCTTTACCTGGCCGACACCGGCAACAACCATCTTCAGCGGACGGAGCTCCGGGTGTACGAAATCGACGAGCCGGATCCCGGCCGGATGCCCCAGGCGGTGCGAGTCACCCGGGTCTGGCGGCTCCGCTTTCCCAAGGAGAGTTTCGACTGCGAGAGCCTCTTCGTCTGGCAGGGCCATGGCTATGTGATCTCCAAGGTGTACGACGATGCCCGGGCCACCCTCTATCGATTCCCCCTGCGGGAGGCTGCCGAGCCACTGACGCTTCATCGGGTGACCCGGCTCCGGGTCGATTCCCCTGTCACGGGGGCTGACCTTACGGCGGACGGGCGCAAGCTCGCCCTGGTAAGCCGGTCCGGGGCGGCGCTGCTCGACGTGGATGGCGACCTGAAGTCGGCCGGGGAGATCAAGCCCTTCTGGGTCAAGTTCCGGCATGAGCACATCGAGGCCTGCTGCTTCGTGCCCGAGGGGTTGCTGGCGACGGCTGAATCCCGTGAGATCTACCTCTTCTCGGCCCCGCCGTTCCGCCCGGTCCCGTGAGCGGACCCCCTCGGCGGCCGGTTTCTCCCACATCATCATCTTTGGGTGGGCATTTCCTCCAAAGCCCGCTATATCCTTTCGAGCACCAGCGGCATCAAAGGCAGAGATGTGAATCGAATGACAGGCCGGATCCAGGACCCGGGTTCCCGGGACGTCGCGAACACTTCGTTCCAGCGGGAAGGCTCCTTCCCGCCACGCGGTGGGTGGGGGCCATTGCTCCTCGCCGTCCTCGCGATCGCCGCACTCCCGGCCAGCCCGGCTCTTGGAGTTGCCGCAACCCCCGCACCGGTCGATTTCAACCGCGACGTCCGCCGCATTCTTTCCGAGAACTGTTTCCGCTGCCACGGGCCGGATGCAAAGGATCGAAAAGGGGGAAAGCATGGCCTCCGGCTCGACACTCCCGAGGGAGCCGCCGAGGACCTGGGGGAGGGGCGACGGGCCGTGGTGCCCCGTCACCCGGAGCAGAGTCTCCTGCTCGCCCGCGTCGAGACCCACGATCCCGACGACCGGATGCCTCCCCCCAAGGCGGGTTCGGCCCTCGGGAGCCAGGAGATTGAAACCCTCCGCCGGTGGATTTCGCAGGGGGCTCCGTACGCGCGCCACTGGTCGTACGCCCCCGCAGTCCGGCCTCCGGTACCGGCCCCGCGGCTTGCCCGGTGGGGCCGGAACCCCGTCGACGCCTTCGTTCTCGCCCGGCTTGAGCAGGAGGGCCTCCAACCCTCGCCCGAAGCAGACCGGCCCACCCTCGTCCGCCGGCTCGCGCTCGACCTCACCGGCCTCCCTCCCTCCACCGGGGAGGTCGACCGCTTCCTGCAGGACCCTGCCCCCGGGGCGTACGAGCGTCTGGTGGACCGGCTCCTTGCCTCCGAGCGTTTCGGGGAGCATTGGGCCCGGCTTTGGCTCGACCAGGCTCGATACGCCGATTCCGCCGGCTACGCCGATGATCCCGGGCGGACCATCTGGGCTTACCGGGATTATGTGATCCGGGCCTTCAATGCGAACATGCCCTTCGACCAGTTCACCCTGGAACAACTGGCGGGCGATCTTCTTCCCGACCCCACGGATGACCAGCTGGTGGCGACCGCGTTTCACCGGAACACCATGACGAACAACGAGGGGGGGACCAGCGACGAGGAGTTCCGCAACGTGGCCGTGGTCGACCGGGTCAACACCACGCTCGCCGTCTGGATGGGAACCACCATGGCCTGTGCCCAGTGCCATGATCACAAGTATGACCCGATCCGGCAGGAGGATTACTTCCGGGTCTTCGCGATCCTGAACAACACGGCCGATGCCGACCGGACGGATGAAGCCCCCACGCTTCCCCTCTTCACCCCGGAGCAGCGCCGCCTGCGTCAGGAGTTGCAGGAGGAAATTGCCCTCTCCGAGCGGCGGTTGGTCACGCCGACCGAGGCGACCACGGTGGCCCAGTCGGCGTGGGAGAACGGTTTTGAGCGGGAGCCGTCCTGGCACTCCGTGGTGCCTCAAGGGATCGCGTCGCGTGCGGGGGCCGCGAGCCGCATCGCCCCGGATGGCACGGTCACCGTTGCGCCGGGGGGGACCAACGACGTCTATACCGTGACGTTCCCGTTTCCCACGAACGGTCCGGTGGCGGCGCTCCGGCTGGAGGTGCTCCCCGACCCCTCCCTCCCGTCGCGGGGGGTGGGGCATGCCGAAGGGGGATTTGTTCTGAGCCGCGTCCGGGCCTCCATCACGCCGGCGGGGAGCCCCTCGCCCCGGGGCCGCTACCTTCGAGTGGAGTTGCCCGGGAAGGGGAAGATCCTCTCGCTGGCCGAGGTGCAGGTGTTCAGCGGGACGAACAACCTCGCCCTTCGCGGCGCCGCCTCCCAGAGCAGCACGGCGTACGAGGGGGCGGCGGCCCGGGCCATCGACGGGAACACCGACGGTCAGTATGAAAAGGCGCGATCAACCACGCACACCGAGATCTCGGACAATCCCTGGTGGGAGGTGGACCTCAAGGGGCTCTCCTCCGTCGACCGCGTTGTCCTCTGGAACCGGACGGACGGTGCCCAGGAGCGGCTCTCGGGCTTCACGCTCCTCCTTCTCGACGACGGGCGCCAGACCGTCTGGCGCCGCACGGTGCAGGAGGTCCCGAGCCCCAGCGCCACGTTCCTTCCGGATGGAAGCCGCGAGCTTCCGTTCACCGTGGTGGCCGCGGATTTTTCGCAAGCCGAGCTTCCCGCCTCAGGCCTCCTCGCGGCCGGCGATCCGGCCGGCGGCGGATGGGGTGTCGCCCCACGGCTCACCGAGGCGCACTCGCTGGTCCTGGTGCCGGCGCTTCCCGAGCCCGCCGCCCCGGGGTCGAACCTGGTCGTGCGCCTGGAGCAGCTCTCCGGACGGCCGCACGCGACCCTGGCCCGGTTCCGGATTTCAACCTCCTCCGATCCGCTCGCCGCGGAGATCGCCCGCACTCCTCCTGAGATCCTTTCCCTGGTCCGAACACCGGCGTACGCCCGGAACGCCTCGGGGCGGGAGCGGCTGGAGCGGTATCATCTCTCCCGCTCCCCGCTGCTGCAGGGGGAGCGGGAGCGCCTCGCCTCCCTCAAGTCCCGGCTCGACGAGGTGCGTCCCTTCACCACGGTCCCGGTGCTCCGTGAGTTGGCGGGGGAGCAGCGCCGCAAGACCCGCATCCAGCGTCGTGGAAACTTTCTCGATCTGGGCGACGAGGTGACGGAAGGGTTGCCCGCCGGCCTTGCCCCCGCGGAGTCCTCCGTCACCGGGGGGCGGCTCGCGCTGGCCCGCTGGCTGGTCAGCCGATCCAACCCCCTCACGGCGCGCGTCACGGTGAATCGCTACTGGGAGTCGCTCTTCGGGATCGGGATCGTCCGGACCAGCGAGGAGTTCGGGGCCCAGGGGGAACTCCCCTCCCACCCGGAGCTCCTCGACTGGCTGGCGGTGGAGTT
>DMJJ01000234.1 GCA_003452185.1 Verrucomicrobiales bacterium
AGGAGGCCGGCCTCCTCCATGCGACCCGTCTCGTGGTGAAAGAGATACTCGGGATAAGCCCCGTAGTGGCGGGGATGGAACGGGGACATCTCCAAAAACCATGGGTCCCGCTGCTTCCCAAGGATGCCGGCGGACTGCCCCGGGATCACCCGGCCGGTCATGTGGACCAGCCGCTCTGGCAGGACGATCGCCGGCGGAAGGTTGTTGCGGGAGGGAAGGATTGACGAGGCCAGGGCCGCGATGCTCGGGTCATCCGTCTCCTTTGGCTTCGTGGGATCGAACCCCTGGGGGAGCTCCGAGTGCCCGGTGAGCATGACGTGGTGCCCGGCCGAGTGGTCGTTGTGCGGATGGGTGAGCGACCGCACCAGGGCCCACTTGTTGGAGAGGCGGGCCAGCAAGGGCAGGTGCTCGCAGATCTGGATTCCCGGGGTTCGGGTCGCGATCGGGTTGAACTCCCCGCGGATCTCGGACGACGCCTCGGGCTTCATGTCGAAGCTCTCGTGCTGGGCCAGCCCCCCGGAGAGGAAAATGTAGATGACGGAACGGGCCTTCGGGGCGGGGGCGGTGGAGCCGGCCATCGCGCGGAGCGGAGCGAGGTGGTTCGCCCCGAGTCCGAGGATCCCGATCGCCCCGGCCTGGATCGCGGTGCGACGCGACATCCCGCGCGGATGCGGCATCGGCCAGTGGTCTCGGCGCGGGGTCATCGGGCCATGAATCTGGCAGAATCCTGAGGCCAAGGCAACGGCGCACCCGGGGCCGCCCTGAGCCGCCGGTCAGGGCCGGTCAGACACGGGTTACCTCAGGCGCACGGCGTCTGGCCGCATTGCAAGAACCATAGTCAACGTGGAAGGCGGGCCACCCAGCCTCCCCGACTCTCACTAGATCGACTCCGGTGTAGGAACCCCCAAGCCCCGCCTGGCTGACACGTCCCCAGGATGGAACCGATGGGGCATGGAGCTAGTTTCGTCGCTCCTGCTTCAGGGTGTCCTGAGCCGGCAAGTGCACGACCTGGTCGGGCATCCAAGCCGAGCCTTGCGTAGTAAGCTCCGCCGACTGATGAAGGAATGGCAGGTGTAGGTGCGCCTGAGGATAGTGGCGAGGCAGAGTAGTGCTCCCTCAAAGTGCAGTGCAGGCTGCACCGCCTGCCGTATCGCCGGTTGCCCAACCGGCAGGGCGTTGCTGCGCGAGAGGCCGGTGGGTAAGGAAGGGACGCCCGTCCGCGAAGGTGAGCGCAGCCGACTGGGCAGTCGGCGACACAGCAGACAAGGCTGTCTGCGCCGCGCTCCGATCCAGGGCTTGCGGCGGCGGGGCGGGGTGGCTTAGGGTCGGCCGGTCATCACTCAACCTCACACCACCGCATGACTCCCTTCACGGCCGAACTCATTGGAACCTCCCTCCTCGTCCTCCTTGGGGATGGCGTGGTGGCGAACGTGCTTCTCACGAAGTCGAAGGGAAACAACGCCGGCTGGATCGTGGTCACCGCCGGATGGGCCTTCGCGGTGACTCTCGGCATCTATGCCTCAAATGCCGTGAGCGGCGCCCATCTCAACCCGGCGGTCACCCTCGCGATGGCGGCCATCGGGAAGCTTCCCTGGGGGAGTGTGCCGGTTTACCTGGCGGCGCAGTTTTTGGGAGCCATCCTGGGGGCGGCCCTGGTCTGGCTGGCCTATCTGCCGCACTGGGCGGTGACGGCCGATCCGGCGGCCAAGCTCGGGGTGTTCTGCACCGGCCCCGCCATCCGCAACGCTCCCGCGAATCTTCTGGCCGAGGTGATCGGCACGTTCGTCCTGGTGCTCGGGGTGCTTGCGATTGCCTCGCCAAAGAACCTCGTTCCTGGCTCTGGCTTTGACACGGGGTTCGGCCCCTGTCTGGTGGGGCTCCTGGTCTGGGCGATCGGAGTTTCGCTCGGCGGCACCACGGGATATGCGATCAACCCGGCCCGCGACTTCGGCCCTCGACTGGCCCACGCCCTGCTCCCGATCGCCGGCAAGGGGGGATCCGACTGGGGGTATGCCTGGATCCCGGTCGTCGGCCCAATCCTCGGTGGGGTGGCCGGCGGATTGTTCCATCACTGGCTTTGGTAGACTCCCATGAAATACATCCTCTCGCTCGACCAGGGCACGACGAGCTCGCGTGCCATCCTGTTTGATCACTCCGGCTCGATCCACGCGGTCGCCCAAAAGGAGTTCCGGCAGATCTATCCGAAGCCGGGCTGGGTGGAACACGACGCGAACGAGATCTGGGGGTCGCAGTCGGGCGTCGCGGCCGAGGTTCTGGCCAAGTCGGGTGTGGCGCCGTCGGACATTGCAGCGATCGGGATCACGAACCAGCGCGAGACCACCGTCGTTTGGGATCGGGAGACCGGGGAGCCGGTCTGCAACGCCATCGTCTGGCAGGATCGCCGGACGGCCGGGGCCTGCGACCGCCTGAAGGCGCAGGGCCTGACCCCGCTCATCCGCCGAAAGACCGGGCTCGTGATCGACGCCTACTTTTCGGCCACGAAGCTCCAATGGATCCTGCAGCACGTCCCGGGGGCCCGTGCGCGGGCCAAGGCGGGAAGGCTTGCGTTTGGGACAATTGACTCCTGGCTTGTCTGGAAACTGACGGGTGGGCGACGCCATGTCACGGATGTCAGCAACGCCTCGCGCACCATGCTGTACAACATCCGCACGGGCGAGTGGGATTCCGAGCTTCTGACCCTGTTCGGCGTGCCGAGGTCGATGCTTCCCGAGGTCTGCTCCTCAAGCGAGGTGTACGGGGAGGCGGGAATCTTTTCCTCCCCGGTGCCGATCAGCGGCATCGCGGGCGACCAACAGGCGGCCCTCTTCGGGCAGGTTTGCACCCGGTCCGGGATGGTGAAGAACACCTACGGCACGGGGTGCTTCATGCTGATGAACACCGGAGGGGAGGCGGTCACCAGCCGTCGCAAGCTGCTTACGACAGTCGCGTGGAGGATCGGGAAGAAAACGGAGTATGCCCTCGAGGGAAGCGTCTTCATCGCCGGGGCGGCCGTGCAATGGCTCCGGGACGGGCTTGGCATCATCCGATCCTCCTCCGAGGTGGAAGGGCTGGCGTCCCAGGTGCCGGACACGCACGGGGTCTACCTGGTGCCGGCGTTTGCCGGGCTTGGCGCCCCGCACTGGGATCCGTACGCGCGGGGGGTGATCGCGGGCCTCACGCGTGGGACGACGGCAGCGCACATTGCCCGGGCGGCGCTTGAGGGGATCGCGTACCAGGTGGCGGACATTCTCCAGGCCATGGAGGCCGACTCGGGAATCCGGCTCCGGGAGCTCCGGGTGGACGGTGGAGCCAGCAATAACAATCTCCTGATGCAGTTTCAGTCCGATCTTCTGAAGGTCCCGGTCCTGAGGCCGAAGGTCTCCGAGACCACGGCTCTTGGGGCGGCTTATCTCGCAGGGCTGTCCGTGGGGTATTGGAAGAACCAGGGAGAGATCGCGTCGCAGTGGCAGGTGGACCGCCGGTTTGCACCCGCGATGAAGCCGGCCCAGCGCGCGCTCCTCATGGCGGGTTGGAGAAAGGCCCTCTCCCGCGCGTCGCGATGGGAGGAGCCGGGCTGAGTGAACCGGGAAGCGGCTCTCGCGGCGCTTGGGGAGGGGGGACGTTCCTGGGATCTGGTGGTCATCGGGGGCGGGGCGACCGGGCTCGGTGCCGCCGTCGATGCCGCGTCGCGGGGGTACCGCACCCTGCTGCTGGAGCGCGAGGATTTCGCCTCCGGTACCTCGAGCCGGAGCACCAAGCTGATCCACGGGGGGGTTCGTTATCTTCGGCAGGGAAACCTCGCCCTGGTGAGGGAGTCGCTACAGGAGCGAGGCCGGCTGCTTCAGAATGCCCCGGGCTTGGTGCGTCCTCTCCCGTTCATCCTTCCCGTTTACTCGGGGTGGGAGCGCCTTTTTTACGGCGCCGGGTTGAAGCTGTACGACCGGCTGGCGGGTTCCCGCGGGATTGAGCCGTCACGGCTTCTCTCGCGCGACGAGGTGATCGAGGCGATTCCGACGATCCGGCCGGAGCGGCTTCGCGGGGGGATCCGGTATCTCGACGCCCAGTTTGATGACGCGCGAATGGCGATCGCCCTGGCGCGGAAGCTCTTTGAGCTGGGGGGGGTGGCGGTGAACCATTTCGAGGTCCGGGGGTTGCTCCGGAACGGGGGAAGGGTGGCCGGGGTGCGGGGAGTTGACGGTGAGACGGGGCGGGAGTTCGAGGTGTCCGCCCGGGGGGTGATCAATGCGACCGGCGGCCTGTGTGATGTGGTGCGTCGGTGGGATCGCGCTGCGTCGCCCCGGTTGGTCACCCACAGCCAGGGAGCTCATCTGGTGCTGGATCGGTCATTCCTTCCGGGCGTGACGGCGCTCATGGTCCCAAAGACCCGGGATGGACGCGTCCTGTTCGCCATTCCATGGAAGGACCATGTGGTGGTCGGGACCACCGACGTGCCGGTCGATGCGGAGCGCCTCGACCCCCAGCCATTACAGGAGGAGGTGGAGTTCATCCTGGCACACGCCGGCGAATACCTGGTCCGTGCTCCCGGGCGGGGGGATATCCTGAGCTGCTTCGCCGGGATCCGGCCGTTGCTCGCCCGCGGAGGCGGGGCAACCTCGGGGCTCTCGCGGGAGCATGCCCTGGTGGTGTCGGACTCCGGACTTGTCACCATTGCGGGCGGGAAGTGGACGACCTACCGGTCGATGGCGGCGGCGACAGTCGACGAGGCAGCGCGGGTGGCGGGCCTTCCCCCGAGGCCGTGTGGCACGGGCCAGCTTGCGCTCGCCAGCCTGGAGAGCGCGGGGCAAAACCGTTCCGAGCCTGGAGGGAGGTTGCATCCCCGGCTTGACCTGTGGGAAGGGGAGGTCGTTCGTGGGGCCCGGGAGGAGATGGCCCGCGGGGTGGAGGATGTGCTCGCACGGCGATCGCGGGCCTTGTTTCTCGACGCAAGGGCCGCGGTGGAAGTCGCCCCCCAGGTGGCCCGGATCCTGGCCCGGGAGCTGGGTCGATCCGAAGCGTGGGCCTCGGATCAGGTCCAAGCGTTCTCTGCTCTGGCGGCGGGCTGGCGGCCGCGGTGCGTTGCCCCTCTGGGGTAACAACCAACGTCTGGAGGTTTTCCTGGCCTGCCGCGTAAGCCGCCGGGCCTGTCCCCCCCTGTAGCCACCGACGTAAGGAGGTGGGGCTCGCGAGGAGCGAGCCATCCCGTTGTGTTGGGGTCGCCGTTGCTGAGCGTGGGTG
>DMJJ01000504.1 GCA_003452185.1 Verrucomicrobiales bacterium
TTCTCCACGCAGTATACCGGGAGCTCCGGGCGTCGTGTGGCAAGCAGCGGGGCGAACGACTCCACCTGCTGCGGGGGGAGGACTACCGAATCGACCTCCAGCCCGCTCTCCAGGAGCCGTCGCACGACCTTGTCCCCCTCGGCGACGAAGATCCGGCGGCTCCTGTGATCCACCTGCTGGCGCAGGGTGCGGTAGGGAGCGAGCAGCGGATCCTCAAGCGAAGTGATGGAGCCGTAGATTGCCACCCGGCAAGAGTGCGAAGCCCCCTCGGCCCGGGCAAGCCCGGTCTGCGGCACCCCTTCCTCCCCCCCCTCCGGGGGGGGAGTGGATTTCCCTGTTTCCTCCGGCGCGGCCCTGAACCATGCTCCGGCCCCGGATGAACCATCGCACCCTTTTTCGGTGGCGGGCCAGATGACCCCGGAGGAGACCCCATCCGCGGGCGGCCAGCCGCTGGCCGCCTGGGCCGAGGCGGCCGTCCGCGCCACCCAGCGGGGGCTTCCGGAGGCGCTCCGCCTGGCCGCCTCGCGGGTTCCCGTTGCCTACGAGAGCCTTCCCCCGGCCGAGCTGCTTGCCGACGGGATCGAACCCGACACTCTGGGGTTGTTCGTCGGGTCGACTCGGGAGGAGCTCGAGGCCGGGGTTCCGCAGCTGCCCTCGAAGATCGCCCTCTACCTGGAGAACCTCTGGGAGTTCGCCGGCGGGGATCGCCCCCTCTTCCAGGAGGAGGTCCGGATCACCTACCTCCACGAGCTTGGGCACTATCTTGGGCTCGATGAGGAGGACCTCGCCGACCGGGGTCTCGAATAGCCTGTTCCCCGTGCTTTACTCCCGCCCCGGGATCTGGTCTCATTGGCGAGCCCTCCCATATATGAAACGAGTTGTTGTCTCTCTCGCGTGCCTCTTTGCGATTCTTCTGGGTGTTTCCGCCGATAGCATCGTGGTCTTCAACGAGATCATGTACCACCCCGCCGTCAACGAAGCCTCCATGGAGTGGGTGGAGCTCCACAACCAGAACGGCGTGGATGTCGACATTGGCGGGTGGACTCTCTCCGGGGGGGTGTCGTACGTCTTCCCTCCTGGGACGCGGATCCGGGGCAAGGGCTATCTGGTGGTGGCGTCGAACCCGGCGGCCCTCGCCGCCGCGGGAGGGGCTTCCGGCGCCCTGGGGCCCTTTGCCGGCCGGTTGGGAAACAGCTCGGACAAGCTGCAGTTGCGTGACCGCAACGACCGGGTGATGGACTCGGTGAGCTATTCCTCCGGGGGAAGCTGGCCTGCGGGGGCGGACGGATCGGGCGCCTCGCTTGCCAAACGCGACCCGGCCCTCGGCAGCGGCTCGGCGGAGAACTGGACGGTGAGCGATCAGGCCGGGGGGACTCCCGGTGCGCGCAATTTCCCGGGACCCCGGTTTGAGCCCCCGGCCGGGCTTGTCTCTTTCTGGAACTTCGACGAGTCCTCGGGGGATGTCCTCGACCTCGCCGGCCCCAACCCGGGGGTGCTCGGGGCTGCGGCGACCCGGCGGCCCGGCCTCGTCGGCCCGGGTGCCGTGGGGGTCAGCGCGCTCTCCGGCTCCGCGGTCCTGCTTGGCCGCGGGAACGGCGGAAGCCTGAGCGTCACCCAGGGGTTGACCCTGGAGGCGGTGATCTCCCCGACCTGGGATGGCGTCACCCGGTCGACCCTCTTCCGTCGCGAGCAGGACAACCATCCCAACCTCGTTTCTTACTGGTCCTTCGACGAGGCCTCCACCGGGACCACCGTGGCGCAGGACATCGTCGGGGGGAACAACGGGATCTTCCGTGGGACCGCCACCCGGACCAACGGGATCTACGGGAAGGGGGGGCTCTTCTTTCGCAACTCGACCTCGGACGGGCTGAACGTGGGAACGGGGATTTCCAACAGCTTTTCCTTCACCAACGGGATCACCATTGCGGCCTGGGTCGTTCCGCAGTGGAGCGGGGCTTCGAACACGTACGATGCCATCTTTTTCAAGGATGACGGAGCGAACCGGATCAGTTTTGGGTTCCAGTACGACAGCAGCAACTCGCTTGCGATGATCTCGCTTCCGCCCGGCCCCGTGCTCTCGTTCGGGCTGAACATTGGCGGCCTGTTCGGGGAGTTCGACATGCCGCTCGACGGCGCCGCGGGGCGGCCGTCCCTGGCAACCCTGACCAACGGTCGGCCGCACCACCTCGCCGCAACCTTCGACGCTGTCTCCGGGAGCCTCGGCATCTGGGTGGACGGCATGCGTGCGTGGGGAACCACCCGGATGGGGCCGATCAAGAGCGGGGGAACGGCACCCGCCTTCATCGGCAACCGTGGCACCGCCGGGGGACAGCCGTTCACCGGGGTGATTGATGAGGTGGCGATCTGGTCTGCGGCATTGACCCCCTCGCAGATCGACGGGCTTTCGATGGGAGGCGGGGCACCTGAGGTCACCCCCAATACGACTCCCGGGAACCGGGTGCAGTTTGGTTTCCGCCGTTCCGGGGATACCGAATTCACCGATCCTGCGGTGCTCCCGATCCCCACACTCTTCTTTGGAATGAAGGCCGGGGGCGTCTACAGTGAGCTCGAGGCCCGCCTGGATGGCGTCGCCGGGCGCCCCAAGCTGTCTGCGCTCCAGAATGGCAAGCCGCACCACGTTGCCGCCCTCTGTGACCCGGCAGCGGGACGGAAGGCCATCCTGATTGATGGCGTCGTGGTGGCGTCCGAGGCGGTATCCGGGCCGGTTGACACGGGCGGGATCGGCCTGGCGTTCCTTGGGAACTCCTCCCCCATCCTTTCGAACGAGGCGTTCCAGGGGACCTTCGACGAGATGGCCTACTGGGGGCGCGCTCTCACGGACTCCGAGGTGGCGACTCATGCACGGCGTGCGCTCGCGGGACGCTCCTACTTCGCCCCCCTGCGCGACGACCTCCCGACGATCTCCTTCAGCGAGCTTGCCTCGACGGCCGTGACGCCCTACTGGATCGAGATCGCCAACCATGGGGCCGCCCCCGTGAACCTCCAGGGCATCACCCTGGCCCGGAGCGGTGGTGGTGTGGCGTATGCCTTTCCCGGCACGCTCCTCGCGGCCGGGTCCTTCCTCGTGGTCAGCCAGAGCCAGCTCGGATGGCGCCCGAAGGCCGGCGAGCTTCTGACCCTCACCACCCCGGACCGATCGGCCGTGATCGACACCGCCCGGGTGACGACCGGTGCCCAGGCCCGGCTCCAGCCCGGCTTCGGCCCGTGGTATGTTCCCTCCGCCTCCACGGCGGGGAGCGCGAACCAGGTCGAGCTCCACGACCAGGTGGTGATCAACGAGATCCTGTACCACGCCCCGCCGGTGTTCTCCGAGACGGTGCAGTACACCAACTCGCTTCTTGTCCCGATCGACGCCACCTGGAAGTACAACCAGTCGGGGGCCGACCTTGGCACGGCCTGGCGCGCGCCCGGGTTTGATGACTCGGCCTGGGCGAGTGGTCCGGCCTTGTTCTACAACGAGACGGCGACGCTTCCCGCGGCGAAGAACACCCCCCTCACCCTTGGCCCGATCACGTATTACTTCCGCAAGACGCTCTCCTTCGCGGAGGACCCGGCCGGGGTCAGCCTCATCCTCAGGCCTGTGGTCGATGACGGCGCCGTTGTCTATCTCAACGGGGTGGAGATCCTCCGCTACAACCTCAAGGCCGGGCCCATGGCGGTGACGAACCTTGCCACCACGGTCAACAACGCCGTGTTCAGCGGGCCGTTCACGGTTTTTCCGACCAACCTGGTCCAGGGGGACAACCTCCTGGCCGTGGAGGTTCACCAGTCTGCGGCGAACAGCGACGACGTGGTTTTCGGCCTCGAGATCACCCAGCATCGGCGTCCCAAGATGGTGGTTCCCTACAGCGTGAACCCCGAGCAATGGGTGGAGCTCTACAACCGTTCCGCCGCCCCGGTCGACCTGACCGGTTGGCGCTTCTCCGCCGGGGTGGATTACGGGTTTCCCGGCGGCACGACCCTCCCCGCCGGCGGCTATCTGGTGGTGGCCGCGGACCCCGTCTCCCTCCAGGCCAAGTACCCGGGGATCGCGATCCTCGGGCCCTGGTCGGGGCACCTTGGCACCGCGGACCATCTCGTCCTCACGGACGCAGCGGGGAACCCGGCTGACGACGTCCACTACCAGAACGGGGGTCGCTGGCCTGAGGAGGCTGATGCCCGGGGGTCGAGCCTCGAGCTGCGGGACCCGAACTCGGACAACTCGCGAGGCGAGGCCTGGGGGGGAAGCGAGGAACTTTCCCACTCGGCCTGGACGACGATCGATTATGCCGGCACCGGGGCCCAGCTGTTCACCACCCCGTCCGACGCCCAATACAACGAACTGGTCATCGGGTTGCTCGACACGGGTGAGGTGCTGATCGACGACGTGGTGGTCCGGGATCTCACCGTCGACCCGTCCGCCTCGATCATCCAGAACTCCGATTTCGAGTCGGGGCTCGACCGCTGGCGGGTGGTGGGAAACCACCATGCGGAGTGGATCCTGGATCCTGACAACCCGAACAACCATGTCATGCGACTCGTGGCCACCGGGATGACCGAGCACATGAGCAACCACGCCGAGACGACGTTCAAGAGCGGTGGAAAATTCGTCACCCTTTCCGACACGCACCAGTACCGGATCACGCTTCGCGCGCGGTGGGTCTCCGGCTCGCCCCAGTTGAACACGCGGCTCTACTTCAACCGGATGCCCCGCACGACGATCCTTCCGATGACGTCCCTGTGGGGAACCCCCGGCGCGCCCAACTCCCGGGCGGTGAGCAACTGGGGGCCGACCTACTCCGACTTTGGACACTTCCCGGTGGTTCCCGCCCCGGGGCAGCCGGTGACGGTTTCGGTCAGCGCCTCGGACCCCCAGTCGGTTGCCTCGTGCACCCTCCACTGGAGCACCAACAGCGGCTCATGGAGCGATGTTCCCATGACCCGCTCCTCCGGCACGGCGTGGGCCGGGGGCATCCCCGGGCTTGCCTCGGGTACCGTGGTTCAGTTCTACGTCTCCGGGGTCGACGGGCTGGGGGCGGTCAGCACCATGCCTGCGGACGGCCCTGACTCCAGGGCTCTGTACCAGGTGGCGGACGGTCAGGCGGATCTCTCCCTCTCCCACAACTTCCGTCTGGTGATGACACGGTCGGAGACCAACCTGCTTCTCACCCGCACAAACCTGATGAGCAATGGCCGGATTGGATGCACGGTCATCCTGGACGAACAGGAGGCGGTTTACGACTGCGGCGTCCGCCTCAAGGGGAGCGAGCACGGGCGGCCCCAGCCGGTTCGAATCGGGTTCAATGTCGACTTCCCGCCGGAGCACCTCTTCCGCGGGGTCCACTCGACCGTGGCGATCGACCGGTCGGGAGGCGGCAACCGGTACGGACAGGACGAGATTCTCATCAACCACGTGGTGGACCACGCCGGGGGGGTGCCGGCTCAGCACAACGACCTGCTCCGGCTTGTGGGCCCGACCCCCTATTTCACCGGATCCTCCATCCTGCAGATGTCCCGCTATGGCCCCGTGTTCCTCGGGTCGCAGTTCCCGAACGGCGCCGATCACCCGGTGTTTGAGGTGGAGTACTACTACGGGCAGAGCGAGCAGATCCCGACCGGCCCCGAGGGGTACAAGGTTCCCCAGGAGGCCGACGTCACCGGAAGCCAGATGCAGGACAACGGCGACGACAAGGAGAACTACCGCCTTGGGTTCATCATCAAGAATGCCCGCGACAAGGATGACTTCGAGTCCCTGATGCCCAACCTCCAGATGTTCAGCATGACCGACCCCGCGGCGTTTGTCGCCGCGGCCGAGCAGCGGCTCGACGTCGAGGAATGGCTCAGGTGCTTCGCCCTCGGCCAGCTCTGCGGGGCGGGGGACAACTACACCGGCTCGGGGGCGGGCCACAACGTCATGGTGTATGTCCGGCCCGACAACGGCCGGTTCATCCAGCTGATCTGGGACATGGACTTCGCGTTCACGCAGGGGGCGACCGATTCCCTGGAGAACAACAACGACCTCTCCCGGCTCCTCACCAAACCTGCCCTCAAGCATTCCTACTACAGCCATATCCGGGAAATCCTGGAAACGACCTACAACACGAACTACATGGCCTACTGGGTCGACCACTACGACAACTACACCCCGGGGCAGGACTTCAGCGGGTTCCTCACCTACATCCGCGACCGGAGCAACTACGCCCGGACCGCCCTTCCGAAGCAGGTCCCCTTCGCGGTGACCTCCAACGGGGGGCGTCCCTTCGTCACGAACTCCGCGATCGCCCTCGTCGCCGGCAGCGCCTGGGTGGACGCCAAGGATGTGACGTTCACGGGGTCCACCAGCCCTTCGGACCTCACCTGGTCGACCTGGACCAACTGGGTGGCCCGCGTGCCGCTGCTCCTCGGGAGCAATGTGGTGTACTTCAGCGGATACCGGCTCGACGGCAGCTATCTGACCAACACCAGCACCACCATCGTGAGCAGCGCCCTGACCGGGGCGCCGGACAGCGATGGCGACGGGATTCCGGACGCGTGGGAGAACATCTACGACTTCAACCCGCTGGTCGCGGACTCCAACGGTGACGCCGACCATGATGGGTTCACGAATCTGGAGGAGTATCTTGCCGGAACCGATCCACGCGATCCCGCGAGCCGACTCTCCCTCGATGGGGTTGTTCGTGATGGGGACGGGGTTCGGATCCTGTTCACCGCAATCACCGGCCGGTCCTACGCCATCCAGTATCGGGAGGACGTGGCGGGTTCCTCGTGGCAGACCCTGAGCGCCTTCAGCCCCGGGCTGGCGGACGCTCAGCAGAGCGCCCTGGATTCCGCCCCGCCGGGCAGCCACCGGTTCTACCGCCTGGTGACGCCGGCCCCCTGAGGTTTCCTTCCCGGCGGGCGGGGGGGGGAGATCCCTCCCTGCCCGGGGCGGGAGGGTTGAATGGCCGTGGCCACCGGCCCTTTCGGGTCCGGCCCGTTCTCATCCGGGTCCCACCGGTGGTCCAACCCTTCCCTTTGCTTTTCCGTCGCAGGTTGCTACAACACCGCGGTGCCTGACCATTCCGCCTCACTTTGGAAGATTCTCAGCGGGCCCCGCCGGCTTTTTCTGATCGCCGGCCCCTGTGTCATCGAGAACGAGGCCCTCTGCCTTCAGGTGGCGAACGCGCTCCGCAAGGCCTGTTCGCGGGCCGGGGTCAACTACGTCTTCAAGGCGAGCTACGACAAGGCCAACCGCACTTCCGCAAAGTCATTCCGCGGCCCCGGGCTGAAGGCCGGCCTCGAGGTGTTGAAGCGGGTTCGCGAACAGGTGGGGGTCCCGGTGCTAACCGATGTCCACACCGAGGCGGAAGCCGAGGCCGCCGGCAAGGTTGTGGACATTCTCCAGATCCCGGCCTTCCTGTGCCGCCAGACCGACCTGATCGAGGCGGCGGTGGCCACGGGCCGGATCGTGAACCTGAAGAAGGGGCAATTCCTGTCGCCCCAGGAGATGGGACGAGTCGCCCGCAAGGCCGAGGCGGCCGGGGGGCGGCATCTCCTCCTGACCGAGAGGGGGACCAGCTTCGGATACAACAACCTGGTGGTGGATATGCGGTCGATCCCGACCCTCCGGGGTTTTGGATTTCCGGTCGTTTTCGATGCGACCCATTCCGTGCAGCTTCCCGGGGCGGGCGGGGACCGGTCTGCCGGAGAACGTGCCTTCGCCCCGGTGCTTGCCCGGGCGGCGGTGGCGGCGGGGGCCGACGGACTGTTCATCGAAACCCATCCAAACCCTGACAAGGCCTTGAGCGACGGGCCCAACATGATCCCGCTGGCGGAAATGCCCGCGCTCCTCTCCACCCTCGTGAAGCTCCACCGGATCCTTCAGGGAAGCCGCTGAACGTGCCTTTCAGGACGAAACATTCCTCCTCCCGGCCGGGTTCTTCCGGTGTGACGCGCCCGGGACGAATCGGCCCACGACCGCCTGTTGGCGGCGGCGGCGGCTGGGTGTTGCCCACCCTCCTGCTGGCCCTTGCCGCCGGCGGGGCGGTGGTGACCCATCGGGTGGTGGTTCAGAAGGACTTCCGGATCTACGACTACTACCGGGGCTCGCAGCACCTGAAGACCCTGCTTCATGGGGGTGAGGCGGAGTATCTCTCCCACCCGATCCCGATCCGCCGGATGACGATCGAGACCTACACCGAGTCGGGCCTGACGAATCTCATTGCCCGGGCCGACCAGTGCCTGTGCGATCGGACCAACCGCACGGCCAGCTCTGACGGGCCGCTGAGTTTTCGGCTGGCCGACGGGCGGTTCTCGCTTTCCGGCGTTGGATTTCTCTGGACCCAGACCAACTCCACGCTTCTGATCTCGAACCAGGTGCGTTCGCTCCTCCGGGGCGACCTCCTTCAGTCGGACATTCCGCGCCCATGAGCCCCGTCCTCCATCCGATTTTGTGCCGCGTGTTCGGGGTGCTGGTGTTGGCCAGTTCCCTCCCCGGCGCGGACGTCGCGACCCCGACCCCGACCCCGGCGCCTGCACCTGCGCCGGTTCCGGCCGCTCCGGCTGTCGTTCCTGCCACCAAGCCCGCCCCGCCCGTTTTCGCCCCGCGGGGGGACGTGGAGATACGGGGGGATGGGGGATTCGAGTACGACGGGGAGACCGGCCGCGTGGTGTACAAGCGGAACGTCAAGGTGCTCGATCCCGCGAATGATCCCAGGACCATCATCGGGTGTGAATGGCTGACAACGGTTCTGCCTCCCCCGGGCGGCCGGATCGGTGAGATCGTGGCGCTGACCAACGTGGTGATCCAGGTGAAGGACGAGAAGGGGATCCAGGTTGCCACCGGGAACAAGGCGGTCTTCAACCCGACGAACGACACCCTGATCATCTACGGGGCCCCCCCCGTGGTGGAGATGCACACCGGCACCCTGACGGGGGATGAGATGGTGATCTACAACCGGCAGAGCAACCGGTTCGAGGCCCCTGGGAAGTTTCGGATTGTGGCCCGGCAGGGGGCGCCGGTTCCGATGTTCCAGCTGTTCGGGACCAACGGGGTGTCGAGGGTGCCGGCCCCCGGGACGAACGCCCCTCCCACGCCCCGTCCGAACCCCTGAGCGCGGGGAACCCCCTTCGAGCAACGGCATAGCATCGAACCCAAACCTGATTCAAAACACCCGGTCTTCAGGAACAACGCACCCCGGCACCGAACCTCCCCGCTCCCTTCACTCCGCCATGTTCTCCCCCTCCCACCGATCGACACTCCGCTCCCCGGACAGTGAGCCAGGTTCGGCTGGCGCCGCCGCGGCCCCTCCCGGGGCCCTCCTCGCCACGAGCGCGCTCCAGAAGGAGTATCGTTCCCGGAAGGTTGTGGATGGCGTGAGCATCCAGGTCCGGGCTGGCGAGATCGTCGGGCTGCTCGGGCCCAATGGCGCCGGCAAGACCAC
>DMJJ01000420.1 GCA_003452185.1 Verrucomicrobiales bacterium
GAAGTGGGGGGCCTCCGGCCCTCGGCCCCCTACCCTGTAGCCACCGACGTCAGGAGGTGGGCCCGCTCCGGGGCGGGCCTGCCCCGCCGGCCCGGGGACCAGCCACCAGCTCGTAGCAGTAGAGGTCCCGCCCGTCCCGCAGGTACAGACGGCCATCCGCGTAGGCGGGAGTGCTCCAAGTCTTGCCGCAAACCTGCGCCTGCCCGAGGAGCTGGTGCGCGCCGGGGTTGGCCGCCAGGAGGGAAAGCTGCCCCGATTCACTCAACACCAGCAATCGCTCCCCGATCGCCAGGGTGGAGCAATGGTCGGTTTTCACACCGCGGCCATATCCCGCCTGCGACCACCGGAGCTTTCCTGTCGAAGGGTCGACACAGACATAGTCCTTCCCGCTTCCAAACCCGTAGAGCGAGTCCCCGACGAGCGTCGGGGTCGAGAGGTTGACCTTGAGGTCGGGGTTTCGCCACAGGACCGAGGCATTGAGCGCGCCACCGGCGGCAGCCTCAACCCGCACGCAAAGCATTCCATGACTGTGCGAAGCCGCCACCACGCGGTCCGTCCCCACGATCACCGGGCTGACGGCGTGCCGTTTCGCGTCCGTCACCACCGGGATCCGCCAGAGGAGACGCCCCTCCGTCAGGTCGACCCCGGCCAGGGCGTCGGCCGTGAACATCACCAGCTGCCGCACCCCGGCCAGGGTGGCGATCACCGGGGAGGAGTACGCCGTCTCGTCGTGCATTGATTTCCAAACCACCCCCCCGGTCTGCTTGTCGAAGCAGACCAGCGTCGCAAGGCTCTGGCTTCCGACCGGGACGATCACATGCCCGCCGTCAACGATCGCCGAGCCGTTGTGGCCGCGGCGCTTGGCCGCCCCCTCGAGCACCTTCGTGCCGACAAACTCCACGCCGTAGTCCTTCTCGAAGTGGGTTCGCCAGAGCGTTCGGCCCTCCTTCATCGAGAGGCACCGGAACTCCCCCTTGCACGACTGCACGAACACCCGATCCCCATCCACCACGGGGGTCGAGCGGGGGCCCGACCCCCACTCGTCGCCGAAGGCCTCCGCAAATGGAACGCTCCAGAGCTCCTCCCGCGTCGCGAGCGACACGGCATGGGCGGTTTCCATCCCCGCCTGCTCGTCGAGGTACACCAGGACCCCACGCGAAACCACGGGGGAAGCAAACCCGGTTCCGACGGGGCGTTTCCAGACGGGGGCAAGCCCCTCGGGAATCGACCCCGGGGACTGCTCCCCCACCACATGTCCATCGCGTGCCGGGCCCCGCCATTGGGGCCAGTCGGAGCCCGGCACCCGGAGCGGGGCGGCGGCCAGGAGCAGCAGGGCAAGCGAGCCCGCTGCGACGGCGCGGACGCGGCGCCTCACGGGACCCGGGGGACGGGGGTTGCGGTTCATTCGATTCGCCTAGTTACGCCATGCGGCCTGTTTCAACAACGGTATTCTGTTCTGGTCACGGGGCGGGTGAAGAATCCATCCTTCCGGCATGATCGTTATCGAACGCACGATCCAGGTGAGCTTCCGCCACCGTGTGTTTTTTGTGCGCGACGCCTTCAACCGGCGCAACCGCGTCCTGCGGGACATCCTCGTGGACGGCCGCGCCTCGGCGCAGCCCAAGGTCCTGGTGATCGTCGATGAGTCGGTGGCACGCGCCCAGCCCCGCCTGCTCGATTCGATCGAGGCCTACTTCCCCCCGGCCGCCAAGGGCCCCCTCCTGGTCTGCCCCCCGGTGGTGATTGAAGGGGGGGAGCGGACCAAGAACTCCTACTTCCACGTCTCGGAGATCCAGTCCCACGTCGACCGCTACCACATCGACCGCCATTCCTACATTGTGGCCATCGGCGGAGGGGCCCTCCTCGACATGGTCGGCCTCGCAGCCTCCACCGCCCATCGCGGGGTGCGTCACATCCGGATCCCCACCACCACCCTGGCCCAGGACGACTCCGGGGTGGGGGTGAAGAACGGGATCAACGCCTTCGGCAAAAAGAACTTCATCGGCACCTTCTCCCCTCCGTTTGCCGTGGTGAACGACTTCCAGCTGCTGAAATCCTGCCCCCCGCGGGACCGACGCGCCGGGTATGTCGAGGCGGTCAAGGTGGCCCTGATTCGCGACGGGGGGTTCTTCGAGTGGATCGAGCGGAATGGAGCCGCCCTCCGCAGGTTCTCCCCGGGCCCGATGCAGCGGCTCATCCAGCGGTGCGCCGAGCTTCACATGAACCACATCGCCACCTCGGGCGATCCATTCGAGTTCGGCTCCGCACGGCCCCTCGATTTCGGGCACTGGGCGGCCCACAAGCTGGAGCAACTCTCCGACTACCGCCTCCGCCACGGGGAGGCGGTCGCCATCGGGATCGCCCTCGATTCGATCTACTCCCGGCGTCGCGGCTACCTGGATCCGGCGAGCTGCGACCGGATCCTGCTCCTGCTCGAAAAGCTCGGGTTTTCCCTGTTCAGCAACGAGCTCCTGAACGCCAACACCGATGGGCAGCTCCAGGTCCTCCAGGGCCTGGAGGAGTTCCGGGAACACCTCGGCGGGGATCTCACCATCACCCTGCTGCGAGGGATCGGCCAGGGATTCGAGGTCCACGACATGGATTCCCGCATGGTGCTCGCCGCCATCCAGGAGCTGGCCGAGAGGCGCCTCCGGGGCCGGGCCGCCCGACCCCGCATCGCCGGAAGGAAACCGAGGAGCTGAGCCCCACACCCCCCGCGCAGCGTGCGTGAACGCCACCCGCCGCGCGCCACCCGCCCCACACCCCAATGCCGCGTGTCGCCATCCTGAATGTTGTCGGATTGACCGAGGGACACCTCGGCCCCCGGCTTCCACGGATCACCGCCTATGCGAGGGCGGGCGCGGTGCGGCGCATCGACCCCGTGCTCCCGGCCGTGACCTGCACGGCTCAAAGCACCTACCTCACCGGACTCCCCCCGGGAAGCCATGGGGCCGTGGCCAATGGCTGGTATGATCGGGGGCTCTCGGAGGTGCACTTCTGGAAGCAGTCGAACCACGTCGTCCAGGGACGCAAACTCTGGGAGGAGCTCCGCGAGCGGACCCCGGGGTTCACCTGCGCGAAGCTTTTCTGGTGGTACAACATGTACTCCAGCGCCGACTACTCGATCACGCCCCGCCCGATGTACCCGGCCGATGGGCGCAAGGTGTTCGATATCTACTCCTGGCCGCCGGATCTCCGTCCCGGGGTGAAGCAGGAGCTGGGGGAGTTCCCGTTCCCGGGGTTCTGGGGCCCGGCAGCCGGGCTTCCCTCGCCCGCGGGAGGACGCGACTGCGCCACGCGCTGGATCGCGGGGTCGGCCCGCTGGGTCGAGGAGCAACACGGGCCCACCCTCAACCTCGTTTACCTCCCACACCTCGACTACAACCTGCAGCGGCTCGGCCCGGGAGATCCCGCCGTGGCTCGGGATTTTGAGGAGATCGACCAGATCGTTGGCGACCTGATCGACCTCTTCGACCGGCGTGGCGTTGAGGTGATCCTCCTCTCCGAGTATGGCATCACCCCCGTCTCCCGCCCCGTCCACGTGAACCGGGCCCTCCGGGAGGCGGGGCTTCTCACCGTTCGGGAGGAACTCGGGCTTGAGCTCCTTGACCCCGGGAACAGCCTCGCCTTTGCCGTGGCCGACCACCAGGTGGCCCACGTCTACGTGAACGACCCGGGAGTGCTCCCCGAGGTCCGCCGGATCCTCGAGGCCCTCCCGGGGGTGGGGGAGCTCCTCGACGCCCGGGAGCAGGAATCCCGCGGGCTCCGTCATCCCCGGGCCGGCGACCTCATCGCGGTGGCCGCCCCCGATGCCTGGTTCACCTATTACTATTGGCTCGAGGACCGCCGGGCTCCCGATTTCGCCCGGTGCGTCGACATCCACCGAAAGCCGGGCTACGACCCCGTGGAGCTGTTCATCGACCCGGCCCTGCGCGCCCCCAAACTCAGGATTGCCTGGAAGCTCCTCCGCAAGGCCCTTGGTTTCCGGATGCTCATGGACCTCATCCCGCTCGATGCCGGTCTTGTGAAGGGGTCGCATGGGGCACGCCCCATGAGCCCTCGTGACTTCCCGGTACTGATCCTTCCGCGGGAGGTGCCCGCGCTTCCGGAGGTGATCCCGGCGGAGGGGGTTTACGGGGTTCTGCGGAACCACCTCCTCGGACCCGCGGCGGGGGGGAGGGGGGAGGCATGACGCAGCCGTTCTCCGGCTCGATGGCCGACCACCCCGGCCTGAACCAGGTCTCCGTGCCCGACCTCTGGCAGCAGCAGGCCGTCGCCGCGCTCCGGGAAGGGAAGGATGTCGTCGTGCAAGCCCCCACGGGCTCGGGCAAGACCCTCATCTTTGAGCTCTGGTCCAACCAGGGGCGGCCCAAGCAGCAGGCGATCTACACGGTCCCGACGCGCGCCCTCGCCAACGACAAGCTGGCCGAGTGGCGGGCCCGGGGATGGAATGTCGGGATCGCAACCGGCGACCTGGCGGAGAATCTGGATGCCCCGGTGCTCGTCGCGACCCTGGAAACCCAGAAGGGGCGGCTGATCCGGGGGGAGGGTCCGTCGCTGCTCGTCATCGACGAATACCAGATGCTGGGCGACCCGGACCGCGGCCTGAACTACGAGCTCGCCATGGCCCTCGCCCCGGCCCACACGCAGCTCCTCCTCCTGAGCGGGAGCGTCTCCAATCCCCAGGACCTGGTGAAATGGCTCACCCGGCTCGGCCGCCAGGCCCTGCTCGTCCGACATGAGGAGCGCCCGGTGCCGCTCGAGGAGGTTCACGCCAACAGCCTCAGCCATCACGTCCCCTCGGAGATCAAGGGATACTGGCCGCGACTCGTGGCCAAGGGTCTCGCCGAGGGGCTCGGCCCCATCCTCATCTTTGCCCCCCGCCGGCAGGCGGCCGAGGAGCTCGCCTCCGAGCTCGCCCGGTTCCTCCCGACCCCCAACCCCCTGAGCCTCTCGGTCGACCAGCGCCAACTGGTCGGCGAACACCTCCACAAGCTCCTCAAGTCCCGGATCGCCTACCACCACAGCGGACTGAGCTACGGGGCCCGCGCCGGGGTCATCGAGCCGCTGGCCAAGGCGGGCCA
>DMJJ01000348.1 GCA_003452185.1 Verrucomicrobiales bacterium
CAAGGTAGGATGCCCCGCCAGCCGTTTCGAGTAGGCCGCGCCGCTGAAGGGCTTGCTCAACTGCGCTAGGGCAGACGGTCTCGCGGCTGAGGATAAGCTCCCTGATCTCGGACGCGATCAAACCATGTCGCTGATCCGCGAACGCGTCGGGTGAGTTGCGGATGACGGCCCTGAGATTTGCGGATCTCTCATCGGGGCTGTGAACTAACGCGAAGGCGAGAATCGCCTGCTCGGATTCAGCAAGTGTCATTGGTCGAAGTGGCCTTGACCGTGAGGGCGACTTGCGGGAGGGTGGAGTTGCGCTACCACTCCCCGGTCGGCCCCTCGCGGGGTCGGCCTCTTTGTTATTCCCCGATCCCTCCAAGCACTTGCTCCAGGCTCTTGCCGTGGTGCAGGCCTGCCAGCCATGCGACACAAGCCGCGCGAGTCTTGAGCTCCGGGGCGCTAACAAAGCTGCCGCTGTCGTTGACCACGAGCAGCACGTTGAGGCCTTGGAGTATCGTCCGGTATGTCTCGGGGCCGAGGGTCTGCTCGATCTCGAAGGCCAGGGTGAAGATCGCCTGCGTGTTCACCGGGGTGGACTTCACAGCGCCACTCCTTGCCGAAATCGCTCCAGCCATCCGGCGAGGTCAGCTCTTGAGTAGCGGATTTCCTTAGCCGTCACCTTCCAGTGCGGCAGGCCTCGCTTGGACCTCCACTCGCGGAGTGTACGGGGTGTAATCTGGAGAAAGCAGGCAGCTTGATCGCTGTCGAGCACGTCGTGATCGGATAGGTTATGTTTCACGCCATCACGTTGCGTGATGGCGCTGCTGCTGCACGTCCGATTGGGGTACCCTGTTTAGGGGGTGGGGAGGGTACCCTATCTCGAAGGTGAGGACCGCGGACCGGTGCCGTGGTTTCGATCAAGCGACGTCACGAAACCGCGGGCGTCCAAGTTCTCACTCCATCGCCTCAGAATCTTCTGACGCCGACTTCGCTGCTTCGCCAACTCGTTCTTGATGGCTGCAAGACTCGGCGCGCTTCGAGTCCGCCCCACTGCTCGGGAATCCCGAACCCTTGCGTCAACCACCTGCGCGAGGAGGCTAAGGCGCACCGGCCGCCTCACGTGATCTGGTCTGGCATCGCTGAAGAAACCAGCTGAGGGGAAATCAGATTCCCCCATCCGCGCATCCTCCTCCTGAATGATCCTCGCCAATGTTCGTTCAGTTGTTGATGTCTGGTGATACTTGGTGAGCGTCAAGAGCAGTGAAGCGATCAACTCCGGCTCCTCTGCATAAAGCCAAAGCAGCTCATCGTGATGGTGGGCACTCGTTGGGTTTTCAGCCATCTCGGAAACTGCCTCGAAGGCTTGAATCGGAAGGGCAAGCGCGCGCTGCCCCTCAACGTAACCAAGCCCGTTCTGACTGGGCCTCCGGAACCCCTCAAGCACCTGCTGAACCTTGGCATCAAAGAAGGGTACCCAGCTTAAGCCGTCCAGTGGCAGGGGGCTGCGGCGGGATTTTTCCCGACCATCTTTGTCTCTGTAGTTCCTCATCCCGCCCTCCCGCCGTTTTGCATCGGCACCACGTTCGCCGCGCGCTCGGGGACCAGTCCGAACCACCGCGCTGCGTCGTCCGGGCGGACGAGTTCGCGGTAGTGCTTGAACACTACTCCAGGGCTGTTGCCCAACTCGAGGGCAGCTTGGTTTGCACTCTGGGTCTGCGCAAGCCGGTAGGATGCGAAGGAGTGCCGGAGCCCGTTAGCCTTCCACTTTACCCCCGAGGCCTCCGAGGTGATGCCCTGCTGATCGTAGAACGAATCGTGCGAACCTGCCCAGAGGAGGCCGGACTTCTTGACGTGGGGAAGGAGCCACGCCCGGAGGGTGTCGCAGATGGGGACCAACCGCCGCGACCTCGTTTTGGCCTTCGCTCCCCCGACCGTGATAAACCCCGACTCGAAGTCGACGTCCTGCCAGTCAAGGCGCTGGATCTCCTGCGACCGCAAACCGGCGAAGGCACCGATCGCAAGCGGAGCCACGAAGGCGGAGGGGGCGGCCGCCAGCAGCTTCGCCATCTCGCCCGGAGTGTAGATCTCGACGGCGCCCTCACTCGCGGCGCTCAGGCGCTCGGTGTCGACCACCGGGTTGTGCCGGATGTATCCGCGGGTCTTGGCGAAGGCGAAGAACGTGCTGATCACGGTCCGGTAATTCTTGATCGTCAGCGGGGAGCCCTTGAGCCCGTCCAGGAACGATTGGATCTCCGGCCCCCTCACGCTGGCCACCTTTACCCTGAAAGCCTCGCTGAAGCGGCCCAGACGCGACTGAAGGTCGCTCAAGTAGCGAACCGACTTACCGCGGGCCCGTCGATGAGCGATGAACTCCTCCACCGCCCCGGCAACGTCCTTGTCCGGGAGGTTCCCCGGATCGTGATCGAGGTAGAACCGGACGGCATCGACAAGGCGCTCGCCACAACCCCCGAGCAATTTGACCGCCTCGGCATACCGCCCGACGGCGATCTCCAGCGGGTCACCCGTAGGACGGAGGAGCTCCATCGCTCGGCCGTAGGAGGCCGCGTCCGGGTTCCGAATCGCGGCCGCGGTGGTCTGTCCGGTGGCCATGAGCCGGGCGAGCTTCCCCGCCTCGGCGAGCGCCTCGGCTTCGTCAGAGAAGGAGCGCATCCGGCGTCGGCCCGACGTGAAGTCGGCAACCTGATAGAGGTCGTATCCGCGCGACTGGGTCTTGTAGACCCGGACGGTAACCGACCCGCTCTTCACTACCCTCGGCCATCCCGACTTGCTTGCTTTCATGGCGGCAAGCGTCATGAAAGTGTCATGAAAAGTCAAGATCGACCAGAAAATGAAGGAGAGGAAACCGTCGGAAGCTGCTGATTATCAAATGGAGCCAATGATCGGGGTCGAACCGATGACCTACGGTTTACGAAACCGTTGCTCTGCCACTGAGCTACATTGGCTTGCTGGCCTGAGGCCGTTCGTTGCGAACGGAACCTCGGAAGACGCGTCCGGAGACACGCCTACTACTCCATCGGCCAAAACCGGAGGAGGTCAAGCGGCCGCCATTGTCAAAAGCCACAACCAGTTGGCAAGCCAATTCAGGAGACAAACGGCCGCCATTCACGGCTCGCCTTGGATCGCTCCCTGCCCGACGATCCCGTCGCATGCCCTGGTTCGAACTCGATCCGCATAGCATCGCCGCCCGCCTCCGGACCCGGGGACCGGCTGAAAACCTCCCCTCACTCGGCCGCTCCCTCGCCACGGGGATCGCCGGGTTCACGCTGCTCGGCGTCGCAGGATTCGCCCCGTGGGCCCTGGGGGCGGCCTGGTTTCGCGGACGCGGGGGGGAAGGGGGGATGTACGCCGCCTGCGCCCTGGTCTTCATCGGGCTGAGCTCCCCCCTGCTCCACCGCCTGATACCCGGCCCCGGATCGGTGGGCCGGTTCTACCGCCTCTTCGGTTCCACCTTCGCCGCCTACTCCGTTGCCTGGATCGCGGGATGGATGCTCCTCGGAGGGCACCCGGGAAGCATCGCAGGCCTCCTGGCAGGAACGGCCCTCATGGGCTGGATGCTCTGCCGCGCCTTCGATGCCCCCGAACAACTTGCCCGGGTGATCGCGGCGCTCTTCCTCCTGAACTCAGCCGGGTATTTCGCTGGAGGCTTGGCCGAGGCCGCGCTCGCCGGATGGAAAGGGATCTCCTGGTTCGGTGCCCCGATCCCACGCCGGACACGGTTGCTGCTCGCGATGTTTTCCTGGGGGGTCTGCTACGGGGCGGGATTCGGCGCCGGGCTGGGGATCGCGCTCCATGCGTGCCAGGGCCAGGCAAGAGAGCTGCTCGCGGGAGGCCGGTTGGGGGAAGCAGGCGCCGCGGAGCGGCCGCCGGGTCGACCAGGCACGACCCCGGGGAACTAACCCGGGGCGGGCTCAGGCCGGAGGGGCACTGTTGCCCCCCTCTTCCAGGCGCTTGACGTCTTCCTTGAGGAATTCCACCACGTCCCGGAACTTCGACTCGTTCGCGGGATTGAGGCGGACGATCACCTCATGGGCGTCGAGGCTCATCTTCGAGCAGAGGAGCCGCGAGTTTCTGGCGCTGGAGGGGGGAACCGGAATCCATTGCTCGGGGAAGGCAGGCAGCTCCCGGCTGAGGATGAAGTATTCGTGGAGCCCAAGGTTCTCGATCAGGTCGGCCACCCGCTGGTTGGCCCCGGCGAGCTCGACACGGTGGTGGCCCGACTTCAGGTTGTCGATGCCGACCTCCTGTTCCAGCCCCGCCAGCGTCCCCAGGAAGGAGCTGTCCATCAGGATGCATTCCCGGAGATCCAGGGTGAAGCTGCGATGCCCCTTGGAGGCGAGCTCCTTCATGAGGGTCATGAAATCGACCCCGACGATGCAGTTGGCACGCCCCTGGACACGAATCCAAGCCACGCACTCGGTGACCGCGTAATAGAGACTGGTGGTAGAGTCCGTCATCGTGTCCCCATCCCCGATCCGGCAGACGCCCCGGCACGCCCCGACCGACGGGCCCCGGGTGTGTCCCTGCCAATAATATCGACCAAAGTCTGCTGCAACACCAGTCTCTCATCCGGGCCGCTCGAGAGGAGCTTCCGGTTGCAGGCCAGGAGGAGCTCCATCGCACGGATCAGCTCCTCCGAGGTGTAGTTCCCGCAGGCATCGACAACCTTGCTGAGCGCAAAAGGATGCATCGATGCCGGGTTGTATCGCTTGTCCTCCGGCAGAAGGCCAGCCGGAACCCTCTGGGCCAGCCCGGTGCAGGCCCGGGCATCACTCCCGGGGCGAAGGTATTTGAGCCGGATGAGCTCGCTGACGACAATCATGCTCCTGAACCGGCTGGTAAGGACGGCGAGGAGTCCGAACTCGCTCTTTTTTTTGTCCGACTGCATCTCCCAGAGCTCCTCGTCGAGACAGCGGAGGGCCCCCGCGAGGTTGCGTCGGGAGACCGCCTCGATGAGGGCGAAGGGCTCGGCCTGCTTGTGGCGGCTGACGACCGCCTCGACGTCGGACCGGACCAGGCGGGCCCGGTCGCCCGCGTAGAGGGAAGCCTTCTCGACTTCGGCCATGAGGTGGCGGCGGCTCGGGCCGACCGCGGCAATGAGGGCATCAACGGCGTCGTCGGCGATCTCCTTGCCGCGCGCGGCGAGCGCCTCTCGGATCATCCCCTCGGCCTGGGCGGGCCATCCGTCCATGTCCCCCAGGGAGGCGAAGTGCTCGATCGCCCCGGTTTTGTCGATCGCCTTGTAGAAGCTGCGCCGCTTGTCGACGCGGCCCGCGCTGATGAGGAGCCGCACCCCGCGCCAGTCGAACCGGGTGAGCTCCCCGGCCAGCTCGCTCAGCGTGCTGGTGACGGTCTCGGAGGCGGAGGTGCGGTCATCCCCGATGAAGCTGCAGTCCTGGAGCCAGATCGCCTTGGCGCCCCCGAAGAACGGGAGGGTGTTGAGGGCCTCGCGAAGCCGTCCCACCACCCGGAGGGCATCGCCGGCGTTGCCGACGGCGGCGTCGATGATCTCGTGGTCCATCCCGCCGAGCTCGGTGCACCACTCCTTGTAAAGGGCGCGGGCGCGCTCCTTCACGGCGAAGTCATCCTCCCCGTGCACCAGGCAGAGCGGCTTGACTGAGGCGGGTGCCACGGTTGCTACTCTCCCTCGGCCTCTCCCCCGTTTTCCTTGATCCTCTGGAGGGTCTCGGACATGTCTTCCAGCTGGTTGAACAGGGCGGTGGCGACGAAAAGGGGCCGCTTCAGGGCGACACACAGCGCGAGGCAGTCGCTCGGGCGCGCGTCGATCTCGACGAGCTTCCGGCCGAGCTCGTTCTGCTCCTGGAGGATCAGGCGCGCGTAGTAGGTCGAGTTTCTCAGCTCCGTGATGACCACGCGTTCGACCGCGATGTTGAACCCCTTGAGGAGGCTGATCATGAGGTCGTGGGTCAGGGGGCGGTCCTTGGGAGTCCCGCGCAGGAACATGGCAATGACCTCACCCATCATCTGCTCCACCTGGATGACGAACACCTTCTCCGTGTTCCCAAGGAAGATCGCGCAGCCGCTGGGGGTCTGGAAGAGCTCCCGGATCTCGACCGGGACGACATCATTGCTCATGGCGGGACTCTACAGCGGAGCTTTCCAGAGTGTCCAACGCCAAAGTCGCTCACCCGGCGGGAGGCGATTCCGGGCGCTGAGCCCCCCCCTCCTGCCCGTGCCCCCGCGGATTCGTGCCGCCTGGCCCGCCCCGGCTATTCCACCGTGACGCTCTTCGCGAGGTTGCGCGGCTTGTCGACATCGCACCCGCGGGCCACGGCGATGTGGTAGGCGAGGAGCTGCAGGGGCACGACGCTCAGGAGGGGACAAATCGGCTCCAGGGTCTGCGGGATGTAGATCACGTCGTCCACCTTCTCCCGGATGCGCTCGTTCCCCTCGGTTGCGATGGCGATCACGGGGCCCTTGCGCGCCTTGATCTCCTCCAGGTTGCTGAAGCACTTCTCGTAAAGAGGATCGGATGGGATCACGAACACCGTGGGGGTCTTCTCGTCGATCATGGCGATCGGCCCATGCTTCATCTCGGCGGCGGGGTACCCCTCCGCATGGATGTAGGAGATCTCCTTGAGCTTGAGAGCCCCCTCGAGCGCCACGGGAAAGCTGTACTGGCGGCCCAGGAAGAAGAAGTCCTCGGCGTGGGCGTACTTGAGGGCGATCCTCCGGATGGCGTCGTTCTGCTCCAGCACCCGCTCGAGCTGGGAGGGGATGGCCTCCAGGGCCCGGAGCACCTGGAGCCCGCGGTTTGAGGAAAGCATCCGAATCCGGCCCATCAGGAGGCTGAAGAGCGTCAGGACCGAGACCTGGGAGGTGAAGGCCTTGGTGGAGGCCACCCCGATCTCGGGACCGGCGTGGAGGTAGATGCCGCCGTCGGCCTCGCGGGCGATCGTGCTCCCGACGACATTGCAGACGGCGAGCACCTTGTGCCCGCGGCGTCGCGATTCCCTCAGGCCGGCAAGGGTGTCTGCCGTCTCCCCCGATTGGGTGATCACGAGGACGAGGGTGTTCTTCTCGATGGGGGAGTTGCGGTAACGGAACTCGCTCGCGTACTCGACCTCCGTGGGAATGTGGGCGAACTCCTCGAACAGGTATTCCCCGACCAGGGCCGCGTGCCAGCTGGTGCCGCAGGCGGGGATGACAATCTGGTCGACCTGGCGGAGCTCGGCCACCGACATGTTCAGCCCGCCGAACTTGGGCATCGCCTCCTCGAAATCAACCCTGCCCCGGAGGGCATTTTCCACGGTGCGGGGCTGCTCAAAGATCTCCTTGAGCATGTAGTGGGCGTAGCTCCCCTTCTCCGCCGCCTCGGCGCCAAACTCCAGCTGGCTGATCTGCACCTTCGCGGTGTCGGATCCGAGGCTGAACACGGTGAACCCGTCGGGACGGAGGGTCGCAACGTCGTAGTCGTTGAGATAGGCCACCTGGCGGGTGTGGGCCACCACGGCACTCGCGTCGCTTGCGATGAAGTGTTCCCCCTCGCCCACCCCGACAAGAAGCGGCGATCCGCGTCGCGCGGCGATAAGGATGCCGGGATGATCGGCGCAGAGCACCCCGATCCCGTAGGTCCCGATCACCTCCCGCAGGGCGTTGATCACGGCCTGAGCCAGGGGATGGTGCTCCCCCGAGGACTGCCGCACCTTCTCATAGTGCTCCCCGATCAAGTGCGCCAGCACCTCGGTATCGGTGGCGGAGGCGAAGGTGTGGCCCGCCTTCTGGAGGCGCTCCTTGAGCCGGTCGAAATTCTCGATCACCCCGTTGTGGACCACCGCAATCCGCCCGGACCGATCCAGGTGCGGATGGGAATTCTCATCGGAGGGGGGACCGTGGGTGGCCCATCGGGTGTGGCCGAGCCCGACATCCCCCTGCGCCGGGTCCTGGGGCAGGAGACGGGCAAGGCCCTCGTCAATCTTCCCCTTTTTCTTCCGGATCTGGAGCTTCCCCGCGTCGATCAACGCGATCCCTGCGCTGTCGTAGCCACGGTATTCGAGACGACGCAATCCCTCGAGAAGGATCGGGGTGGCGTCGCGTTTGCCAATGTAGCCAACAATGCCGCACATGATCTTTTGATAAACTTAACCAAATCAAAGTGACTCGGCCTGCCCCGGGGCGGGGTTGAGGGCCGCTAGAGGGACTTCGGCAGACGGGGGAATCACTTGATGGACGGGCATGATACCCCTTTTTTTCGGATGCGGCTTGCGCGTGAGAGGGGCCCTCCGGTATAGAGACTTACGTTCCAGCGGCCGGTAAGGATCGCGACACGATTTCGACAGGATTCGATATGACATCATTCTTCAAGCGGGTTACACCAAACACCACCAACGTCCTCTGCATCATCATGGGTGGCGGCCAGGGGACCCGGTTGTTTCCCCTGACGAAGGAACGGTCGAAGCCGGCCGTGCCGCTGGCGGGCAAGTACCGTCTGGTCGACGTCCCGATCTCGAACTGCATCAACTCCAACCTCCGTCGGATCTACATCCTGACGCAGTTCAACTCGGCCTCGCTCCATCGTCATATTTACCAGTCTTACAAGTTTGACCAGTTCTCCGGGGGATTCGTTGAAATTTTGGCTGCGGAGCAATCGTTCACCAACACCTCCTGGTATCAGGGGACGGCGGACGCGGTTCGAAAGAACCTCATCCACATCCTGAACCACTCGTTCGAGTACATCCTGATCCTGAGTGGGGACCAGCTGTACCGCATGGACTTCCGACGGATCCTGCACCAGCACGTCGACACGGGGGCCGAGCTCACCATCGCCACGATCCCGGTGGCGTCGAAGGATGCGAGCGGCCTTGGGATCATGCAGATCGACGAGGCGCGGCGGATCACGAAGTTCGTTGAGAAGCCGAAGGATCCCGCCCTCCTGAAATCGCTCGCTCTGGACCGCAAGAATTACGAGCAGCTGGGGATCGAGGGGGAGGAGGACTACTGCCTCGCCTCGATGGGGATTTACGTCTTCAACCGGGATGTCCTCGTTCAGTTGCTGAACAACGAGGAAACCGACTTCGGCAAGCACATCATCCCGGGGGCCATCGGCAAGCGGCAGGTGTTCTCGTACGTCTTCCAAGGGTACTGGGAGGACATTGGGACGATCCAGTCGTTCTTCCAGGCGAACCTCGATCTTGCCGCCGAACTCCCGCGGTTCAACTTCTTCGACATGGCCTCGCCGATCTTCAGCCGGCCCCGTTTCCTGCCGGGATCGAAGATCAACGGGGCCCAGATCGACCACGCCCTGGTGTCGGATGGATGCATCATCAACCATGCGAAGATCCGGGAATCGATCATCGGGATCCGAAGCCTGGTCGGCGCCGGCAGCACCCTGAACCGGGTTGTGATGATGGGATGCGACTACTACGAGACCCAGGAATCGATCATCGAGAACGAGATGCTGGGGAAGCCCCGCCTCGGGATCGGGCAGAACACCCAGATCGAAAACGCGATCATCGATAAGAACGCGCGGATCGGCGACAACTGCGTGATCAACCCGGCCGGCAAGCCGGCCGACATGGATGCTCCGCTTTACCACATTCGCGACGGAGTGGTGATCATTCCGAAGAACGGGATCATCCCGCACGGCACGAAGATCTAGCCCCCGTCCGCTCCCGGGTTGTGGGAACGTTCCCCCCCGGTCCCGGCGGGGACCGGTCGGATCGGCGAAGGAATCCGCTTGAACGACCTCTGGCATCCCGGCCAGAGTCGGCGCCATGGCACCCAAGGACGCATCGGGCTCCTCTTTCTGGTTCCGTCACGCATCCCCTCAGTTCCGGCGGCTCGCACTCGCCTTCGCCCTGCTTCTGGGGTTTCTCCCGGGACTGCTTCAGGGGGGGGCTCTTCCAATCTTCTGCGCTGTCTGCCGGAAGCCGATTCAAGGGTCGATCTACTACATGACCGACCCGGTTCGGAACGTGAACAAGGATCTTTGCGACCGCTGCATTCGATCCCGCGATCGCTGCTCGATTTGCACGGTTCCTGTGAATCAGGAGACGGTTCTGCGTCTGGAAGATGGGCGCCTGATCTGCGAGGAAGACGCGAAGGATGTGGTCCTGGTCGAAACCGAGGCGCAGGATATCTTCGACGACGTGAAACGGGGGGTTCACCAGCATTTGGCCCCCTGGCCCCCGCTCCCCAATACGAACATCCGAACCCATCTGGTCAATCGCAAGGACTTCGTCTCGGAGTATCAGCGCAAGCCCGGGATTGATAATCCCGAGGCGCTCCTCGGGCTTACCCGCTCCACGCGGCCTGACGGAACGAACTATACGCACCATATCTGGCTCCTCTCAGGCATTCCGCGGGAGGAGTTTCGCGCCGTCTGCGCGCATGAGTACACGCACACTTGGCTGAATGAGCACGCGACTCCCTCTCGCACCCTCAACAAGGACTCGGTGGAGGGATTCTGCGAACTGATGGCTTGGAAGTACACCCTCGCCGGCGGAAGCGAACGGGAGAAGCGACGGATCCGCGAGAATTCATACACCCGCGGGCAGATCGATGCGTATATCGCAGCCGAAGAGGCCTACCAGTTCCACCGAGTGATCAGCTGGGTACTGGATGGGGCCGACAGCTGGATCGACGTGGGAAAGCTGGACCGGGTGCTGTTGATAAAAGGGTCCCCCACCGCCGTCGACTCTTCCCCCTCCGCAGCGTCTGCAGCGCCGCTCTGGACTCAGGAAGCGACCCCGACTCCCGTGCCCGCATCGCTGACCCTGAAGGGGATCTCCGTCTCCGGGGCCAAGCGATTCGTCCTGATCAACGACCGGACCCTGGAACAGGGGGAGGAGGCCAAAGTGCGCCTGGGGACGAGCAACGTGCTCGTGAAATGCCTCCAGATCCGCGAGAGTTCGGTCCTTCTGGGAGTGGGGGCAGCCGCGTCACCGCTGGAGTTGAGGATGACAAACTCCCCGCCGCGTTAGCTGCCCCCCCCGCCCGCTCATCCGCGGAGCCCCCACCCTCCCTCGCGTCAGACCGCAAGCCGGGTGGAGGATCGGGTGGAGAGGGATTCCCTTACTTCTTCAACGCCCCCTGGATCATCTTCCTCAAGGCGTCGTCCTGGGTCTTGACCAGGTCGATCGGACCGGTGATCCGGATGAAGACACATCCCTCGGGGTGCTCGATGATGGCCCCCTTGAGCATGCTTCCCGGCATGGCGGTCTTGGTCGGCGCCCCGGGCATTCCGCTCAGGTAGGTTCCCTGGGCATCGAAGAAGCTCACCTTGTAGGAGCCGATGGTCTCCTCCTTGATCTTCGGGTTGAGCTTTTCGCGCGGCTCCTGAAACTGACCGATCCAGCGATCGATGTTCGCCTGGGGGCCCCCGCCGTTGCCGGGACCAAAGTAGAAGAAGAGGGCCTCGGCCACCTGGCTCTCATGACCCTTGATCTTCATCTGAGCCGCGCGCATCGAGGAGGCCGGCGTTTCCCAGTCCCATTTGGAGGGACGGGCAAAGGTGAAGGCGCCCGCCTTGAAGGTGGCGGGGGCGGTGCCCTCCGCGGCGGTGACGACCTGCGCCAGCAGGCCCAGGAGC
>DMJJ01000347.1 GCA_003452185.1 Verrucomicrobiales bacterium
GGCACCGAGCACATCCTGCTCGGGCTGCTGCGCGAGGGGGATGGCGTCGCCGCCCGGGTGCTCAAGAACCTGGATGTCGACATCGAGCAGACCCGCCAGGAGATCCTCAAGGAGCTGGATCCGAATTTCGCCGCCCAGGAGGAGCCCGCGGCTCCCGGGGACGCCCAGGTGGAAAAGGCCGGAGGCGGCGGGGAGAAGAAGAGCGATGTCAAAACCCCCGCTCTCAAGGCATTCGGACGCGACCTCACCGAAATCGCCCGCAAGGGGGAGATGGACCCGGTCATCGGCCGGAAGAACGAAATCGAGCGGGTGATCCAGATTCTCTGCCGCCGCACCAAGAACAACCCCGTCCTGCTCGGAGAGGCCGGGGTCGGCAAGACCGCCATCGTCGAGGGGCTCGCCCAGGAGATCTCCAAGGGCAACGTCCCGGAAATCCTCCGCGAGAAACGGGTCATCACCCTGGACCTCGCCCTGATGGTCGCGGGCACCAAGTACCGCGGCCAGTTCGAGGAGCGGATCAAGGCCGTCATGGATGAGATCCGCCGCGCCAAGAACGTCATCCTCTTCATCGACGAGCTCCATACCATCGTGGGAGCCGGCTCCGCCGAGGGGACCATGGACGCCTCCAACATCATCAAGCCGGCACTCAGCCGCGGCGAGATGCAGTGCATCGGGGCGACCACCCTCAACGAATACCGCAAGTACATCGAGAAGGACGCCGCCCTCGAGCGCCGTTTCCAGAGCGTCAAGGTCGAGGCTCCCTCCATCGAGGAGGCGATCCAGATCCTGAAGGGCCTCCGCCCCAAGTACGAGGAACATCACAAGGCCGAGATCACCGACTCCGCGGTCGAGGCCGCCGTCAATTACTCCGACCGCTACATCACCGACCGGTACCTCCCGGACAAGGCGATCGATCTCATGGACGAGGCCGGCTCGCGGGCCCGCATCGGCGCCATGACCCGCCCTCCCGAGCTCAAGGACATCGAGGGGGAGATCGAGGAGATCAAGCTCCGCAAGGAGAAGGCGATCAAGGAGCAGGATTTCGAGGCCGCCGCCTCCATGCGCGACAAGGAGAAGCAGGCGAAGGAAAAGCAGGAGAGCGTCCTCGCCGCCTGGCGTGCCAGCCGGGAGGAGAAGAAGGTCAAGGTTGACGAGGAGGACATCCTCCAGGTGGTCTCCAAATGGACCGGCGTTCCCCTCAAGAAGATCGAGCAGGGGGAGGCTTCGCGGCTCCTCGAGATGGAACGCGACATGGAGCGGGTGGTCATCGGACAGAAGGAGGGGGTCTCCGCCATCTGCCGGGCCCTCCGCCGCTCCCGCGCCGACCTCAAGGACCCCCGCCGGCCGATCGGCACGTTCGCCCTCCTCGGGCCGACGGGCGTCGGCAAGACGCTCCTCGCCAAGTCCCTCGCCGAATCAATGTTCGGCGACAGCAAGGCGCTCATCCAGCTCGACATGTCCGAGTACATGGAACGGCACAACGCCTCCCGCATGGTCGGCTCCCCTCCGGGATACGTCGGCTACGAGGAAGGGGGCCAGCTGACCGAGCAGGTCCGCCGCCGCCCCTACTCCGTGGTCCTCTTCGATGAGATCGAAAAGGCCCATCCCGATGTCATGAACATGCTCCTCCAGATCCTCGAGGAGGGGAAGCTCACGGACAACATCGGCCGCGTGGTCAACTTCCGGAACACCATCATCCTCCTCACCTCGAATGTCGGGGCTGAGACGATCAAGAAGAGCAGTTCCATGGGGTTTGCGCCCACGAACGATGAGGCGAGCTACGACAAGATGCGCGAGAAGATCCTCGACGAGGCGAAGCGCGTCTTCCGTCCCGAGTTCCTCAACCGGCTCGACGACGTCATCGTCTTCCGTCAGCTGACCAAGCCCGACCTGATCCAGATCCTCGATCTCGAGGTCGTGAAGGTCATGGAGCGGCTCAAGACCAAGAACATCCGGCTGGTCCTGGACGACGCGGCCAAGGACGTTCTGGTGGAGAAGGGCTTCGACCCCGCATACGGCGCGCGACCGATGCGCCGGGCCGTGGAGCGTTACCTGGAGGACCCGCTGGCCGAGGAAATCCTGAAGGGAAACCTCCAGGGTACCGAACCGGTCAAGGTGACGGCCGACCAGGGCAAGCTGAAGTTCGAGCAGAGCGAGCCGGCCTCCGGGGCCCTCTCCAGCTAGCCACCCGGGCCCGGGTGCTCCGGAACCCAACCGGCACCAGCCCCCGAGTCTGAGACCCACTTTCACCCCCCCGGTGTCCCACGGATGCCGGGGGGGCTTCATTTCGGGCCCCGCCGATCCCCTCGCCGAAAAAACCGTTCCCCTCTACCGACCCGCTTCCACGGCCCGATAGAACTTCAGGCCGGAGGAGAGCACCGGGGATCGATCCGTGATGAGAAGGCTCTCCGGAACCGCGTTCGTCACGAGAAGGGGCGTCCAGGTGAACAGGTCCAGGGAGCTCTCCACCAGATAGGCCTGCCCGGGGGTTCCCCAGAGGCGCATCCGGGTGTACTCCCCTCCGACGATCGAGGGACGGCCGAGGAGCGGCTTGGCGGAGGCTGAAAGCTTCACGAGGCCCGTTGCTCCATCCACCCCATCCACCGCGATGAAGTAGCTGACCCCGGGCTCCGCATCGAAGCTGGCAACGCTCGTCCGGCGGTCCTCCCCGCTGTCGGTGTCGCATGCGACCGGCACAAGCCCCCGGTATCCGCCGCCGTCGAACCGGTACACCGCGAGCGTGGTGTTGAAGGAGCTTCCCTCGGTGCTCATGACCACCGACTGCGGCTGTGTCACCCGGAACGGGATCCACTTGGAAGCCCCGCCCCTCACCCGGCAGTGGTTGGGCTCGTCCAGGTCCTTCGTTGCGCTGAAGGTGTCGAAGTAAACCTGGCTCTCCGGCCGCAGGAACCCGCGGCGATCGAGTTCCGCCAGGCTGACCCCGGTGGCAATCAGATCCACCATCTTGTCGCTGGCGATCGGCCCCTTCTGGGGGGCGGAAAACCCGTCCACCAGCACCAGGTCGGCCGGAAGGCTCTGGGCGCTCCCCGCCTCGTTCGCCACGACCACATGGTAGCGACCCACGTCCAGCAGCCGGACGTGGGGGATCGAGAGCCTTGGGGAATCGCTGTCAGGGATCGGCAGGCAGTTGTGAAACCACTGGTATCGCATCGGGGAGCTGCTCACGGCCGTGACGTCAAACGTCGCCACTCCACCCGGAGAGGAGAGGGTCGCGATGGGCGGAAGGACGATGCGCGGAGAGAGGTTCGCCGCGGCCCCGAGCTCCCACCCAAGAACGATGTTCCCCGTGGTGCCGTCCACCGAATCGATGGCGATCTCATACTCGACGCCCGCATGGGCGTCGAAGGAGACCAGGGAGGTGAGGAATCCCCCCCGGTCGTCATCGCTGGCCACAGGGACGAGCGCGCCGACCGGCCCCCCGGGAATCGCGTTGGTGTACACAGCCAGGACCGTGTCGATGCCGCTGCCCCGGGTCGAGAAGACCGCGGTGCCGTTCGCCGGGGCCCGCCAGGCGTACCAGACAGACGCGCCACCGCGGTAGCCGGCGTGGAGCGGCTCGCCCGGCTCGGTGTTGGCTCCGATGTTATTCCCCCGGCCCACCCCGCGGACCGAGTTGGTGATGTGCCGGGCGGCATACTGGTTCACAAGCCCGAGCGGGGGGACAAACACCACGAGCTCCGCGGGAGCGGACTCCAAGGTGACCCCTCCCCCCTGTACAATCACGCTATACCGGCCTCCATCGCCAACGGAAAGATTCGTAAGGGTGAGGGTGGAGTCGACGGCGCCGGCGATCTGGATGCCGTTGTGGCTCCACTGAAGCCGTGGGGGGGGACTCCCGGTCACCCGGACAGTGAGGGTGGCTGTTCGCCCTGCGATCATGGTCATCCCCACCGGCGACGCGACGATGGAGGCGGGAACCGCCAACTGCAGCTGCACCTCCCGGCTGACCGCCCTTCCGAGGCCATTCTCCGCAACCAGAACATACCGCCCCGCCCCCGCGGCGCTCAGGGAGGGGAACGAGAGCACCGTGTTGGTGGCCCCGGGAACCGGCTCTCCACCCCGCCACCACTGGACCCTCAGGATCGGTTGCCCGTTCACATGGGCTTCGAGCCGGACCGGGTTCCCGGGGGGAACGATCAGGTCTGGCGTGATCGACTCGATTGACGGGAACCCGACCGGCGGAAACAGCACCAGGGAACCCATCACCTGGGTGTCCACCCGTTGCAAGTCTCCCCCCACGTAGAGGGCCCGCCCCGTCGCCAGGAGATCCGCCGACCACCCATCCAGCGAATGCTCCCACCCCGTGCTTTGTCCGGTCTGCCGGTCAAGGGCCACCAACCCCTGGGCGGTCTCCCCGTTGGAAAACCGCCAAAGCCCCGACGCATAAACCTGCTCCCCCACGGCGGCGACGGCCGTGACCGGGCCGACGAACCCGATCGGGCCCCGCCAGTTCACCCGGCCGGTCCCGGAGTCGAGTCCCGCCAGCGAGCGCTGCGAGTCCCCTCCCGCATGGGTGAATCCTCCAGCCACCCAAACCGTCCCCCCATCCAGCTGGCAGTCCCGCACGTCC